>JAJBTG010000149.1 GCA_020860985.1 Oscillospiraceae bacterium | reverse complement strand
ATCGTGCGCAGTCCGCCGTGATTTTCGGCTCGTATATGTCAAGCTCCGGATTTTCTCCCGATGGAGTTGCGATATTTATTTTTTCAATTTTTTCACCCGAAAGCAGCATCAACGCCGCAGCCTTCGCCGCCGCAGCCGCGCAGGTTCCGGTGGTGTATCCCTTGCGAAGCCTTTTAATTTCCATTTTATTTCTCCCGATACCGCCAAAGAGCAGGCGGAAAGCATCCCCGTTCAACCATAACGAGGTTATTCTCAGTTCAATAAGAGGCGAATCCCCGTCATTCAACGCTTTCAGTGGGAGATACTTGATTTGTTTACAAATCAAAGCTCCCACTGAAAAAATTAAGCGGAACCCACCCGCTGCGGGGGACATCTTAATTTAGTTCAATAAGGGGCAAAGCCCCGTCATTCAACGCTTTCAGTGGGAGATTGGTTCTCCCACTGAAAAAATTAAGTGGAACCCGCCGCCTTTAGAGGCGGGGGACATCTTAATTTAGTTATATAATAACATAAAAAATATTAAATTACAATTAGTTTACGTAAAAAAGTATTGAAGTTAAAAATCAAGCCGATAAAATGAGCGTCAAGGAAATCGAATAAATAAATTCCATTTTCAAATAATGCCGTAACCGCGCGGCAGAGAGGGCGAAGAAATAACAACGGCATATCGCCCTGTTGCGATATGCCGTTGTTTTGATTTATTAATATTTATCGCGTTTTACATATGTGGTATGCAGCAGTCTATGCGCGCGGTGCTTGCCCGGCGCGTCAAAATACTCGTCATACAGCATTTGAATAACGGGGTTGAGATGCGATTTTCTGAATTTAAGCTTTTTATCCGCATCGTAGAGAGCCTTTGCGCGGAGCGTTTTAAGGTCAACGTAATTTCTTACGCTGTCGCCCTGTACGGGCTGACCGCCGCCGTTTACGCAGCCGCCGGGACACGCCATAATTTCAACAAAATCATAGTGTCTTTCGCCGCTCCTTATTCCGTCCAGAATCTTTCTCGCGTTGCCGAGTCCCGACGCAACGGCAACCTTGAGCTTTTTGCCGCCGAGCGTGTACTCCGCCTCCTTGATTCCTTCCGTTCCCCTTACCTCTCTGAACTCAATCTTTTTAGAGCCGCCGTCAAGTATATCCGCGGCTGTTCTGAGTGCCGCCTCCATAACTCCGCCTGTCGCGCCGAATATCGCGCCCGCGCCTGTTGCAATCTCAAACGGATCGTCAAATTTCTCGTTCTTCAGCTCGGTGAATTTCAAACCCGCGCCCTTAATCATCTTGGAAAGCTCACGCGTGGTAAGCGATACGTCCACATCCGCAAAACCGTAAGCGCTTTCCTCCTCGCGCGTGCATTCAAACTTCTTCGCGGTACACGGAATTATGCTCACAACGAACAAATCATGAGGATCGATTCCCTTTTTCTGCGCGTAATAATTTTTCAGCACCGCGCCGAACATCTGCTGCGGTGATTTACAGGTTGAGAGATTCGGGATAAAGTCCTGATATTGATGCTCAACAAATTTTACCCAACCGGGACAACAGCTTGTAAACATAGGCAAATCGTGCGCGTTTTCAAGTCGGTTTAAAAGCTCGGTCGCCTCCTCGACTATCGTCAAATCCGCCGTAACGTCCATATTGAACACGGCATCCACACCAAGGCGGCGGATTGCCGCTACCATTTTGCCCTCCACGTTTGTGCCGACAGGCATATCACAGCATTCGCCGAGCGTTGCGCGTATCGACGGCGCGGTGAATACGACAACCTTTTTATTCGGGGCGGCAATCGCGTCCCAAACGTCGTCAATCTGGCTCTTCTCACTGAGCGCTCCGACGGGACAGGCTACTATACATTGACCGCAGCCGACGCATACGGACTCGTCCATACTCTTTTCAAAGGCGCAGCCGATATGTACCTTGTATCCTCTGCCGATTTCGCCTATCGCGCCTACTGTCTGAACCTTATTGCAGGCTGCCGTGCAGCGGCGGCACATAATACATTTGTTATTATCTCTGACTATGTACGGCGAAAGGTCATCTATATCGTATTTTATTTCCTCTTGAGCAAATCTGTCCTCGTCAACACCGTAGTCGAACGCAAGCTTTTGCAGCTCACAGTTGTTTCCTCTTACGCATGAAAGACATTTCTTATGATGCGTTGAAAGAATAAACTCGATAGTGGTTCTTCTCGATGTCCTTACCGCCGGAGTGTTTGTATAAACCTCCATACCCTCCGCTACGGGGAACATGCATGACGGAACAAGGCGACTCCTTCCTCTTTCCACAAGCTCAACCACGCACACGCGGCATGAGCCGATACAGTTTACATCCTTTAAGTAGCACAGGGAGGGAATTTCAACATTTATCTCCTTTGCCGCCTGAAGAATGGTATAATCCTCCGGCACAGTAACGCTGATGCCGTTTATTTTCAAAGTTACCATTTTATTTCCTCCCTTATTTCTTGATTACCGCGCCGAACTTACAGTTTCTCATGCACAGACCGCACTTGATACATTTGTTTCTGTCAATCTTATGCGGCTTTTTAACCGTTCCGGAAATAGCGTCAACGGGACAGTTTTTAGCGCAGAGCGTACAACCCTTGCATAGCTTCGGAACAATTTCGTAGGACATCAAATCCTTACATACGCCTGCCGGACAGGTCTTATCCTTAACGTGCGCGACATATTCGTCCTTGAAGTAGCGCATTGTTGAAATAACGGGGTTCGGCGTTGACTGACCGAGCGCGCAGAGTGAGGTTGAGCGCATATGCGCACACAGCTCCTTAATCTTATCCAAATCCTCCAGCTTGCCCTCGCCCTTGGTAATCTTGTCGATAAGCTGATAAAGTCTGCGTGTTCCGATACGGCACGGCGTGCATTTTCCGCACGATTCGTCAACCGTAAATTCAAGGAAGAATTTCGCGATGTCCACCATACAGGTGTCCTCGTCCATAACTATAAGTCCTCCCGAACCCATCATCGAGCCGAGCTTAATCAAATTGTCATAATCTATCGGAACATCTATATGACAGGCGGGAATACAGCCGCCGGACGGACCGCCCGTCTGAGCCGCCTTGAACTTCTTTCCGTTCGGTACGCCGCCGCCGATTTCTTCCACGATTTCACGCAGGGTTGTTCCCATCGGAACCTCAACAAGTCCTACGTTTGTTATCTTGCCGCCGAGGGCGAATACCTTTGTACCCTTCGATGTTTCCGTTCCCATTGACGCGAACCACTCCGGTCCGTTTAGAATAATCTTACATATATTCGCGTAGGTTTCCACGTTATTCAAAATTGTCGGCTTACCGAAAAGTCCCTTAACGGCAGGGAACGGCGGTCTTGGACGCGGCTCGCCGCGGTTGCCCTCGATTGAGGTCATAAGCGCCGTTTCCTCGCCGCATACGAACGCTCCGGCTCCGAGCCTAAGCTCTATATCAAAGGAGAAGTCCGTTCCGAAAATCCCCTCTCCCAAAAGTCCGTAGTCCTTTGCCTGCTGTATCGCTACATTAAGACGGTTTACCGCAACGGGATATTCTGCGCGGACATATATGTAACCCTTGTTCGCGCCTATGGTGTAGCCGGCAATCGCCATCGCCTCGAGTACAGTATGCGGGTCGCCCTCAAGTATCGAGCGATCCATGAACGCTCCGGGGTCGCCCTCGTCGGCGTTACAGCACACATATTTTTGGTCGCTTTCGGACGCCTTTGCGAACGCCCATTTGCGTCCGGTCGGGAAACCGCCGCCGCCTCTGCCGCGCAGTCCGCTGTCAAGCAGCACCTGTACTACATCGTCGGGCGTCATTGTGGTAAGAACCTTTGCCAATGCCTGGTAGCCGTCCGTTGCTATGTATTCCTCAATATCCTCCGGGTCGATAACGCCGCAGTTTTTAAGGGCGACTCTTAATTGTTTTCTATAGAAATCCGTTTCCTGGAGCGGTTTTACCGTTCCGTCCTCACAGACGGTGCTTTCATAAAGCAAATGCTTTACAACATTTCCCTTAATCAAATGCTCCTCGACAATTTCCGGAATGGTTTCCGGCTGAACTCTCGCGTAGAAATATCCCTGCGGATAAATTATCATTATAGGACCTAAGGAGCAAAGACCGAAACAGCCGGTACGCACGATTTTAACATCCTTTTCAAGTCCGTGCGCCGCAATCTGCTCCGTCAGCGCATCAAGCACCTTCTGACTTCCGGAGGAATGACAGCCCGTACCTCCGCACACAAGCACCTGGTATTTATAGCCCGAATTGTTTTCCGCGTTTTCATCGCGCATGGAAACGATGTTTTTCATGCGTTCGCGGATTTTGTTTAATTCTTCAACACTAAGCAATTCATATTCCTCCCTTACTTCTTCTTTTTCTTAACCATATATTTTTTAAGTATGTCGTCAATCTGGTCAACGGTCATTCTGCCGTAAACGTCCTCGTCAATCATCATTACCGGAGCAAGACCGCACGCGCCTACGCATCGGCACGACTCAAGCGAGAAACCTGCGTCCCGCGTTCATTCGCCGCAATTAAGCCCACGCCTTTCCTCAAGTCCCTCAAGAATCTTATCCGCGCCCTTTACATAGCACGCAGTACCAAGACAGACGCTGATGCGGTGTTCGCCCTGAGGGTTAAAAGAAAAGTGGGAGTAAATAGTCGCAACGCCGTAAGACTCGATTAAAGAAAAATTAAGACCCTCGGCAACCAGGCCCTGCACCTCGATCGGGAGATAGCCGTATATCTCCTGAGCCTTCTGCAATACGGGCATAAGCGCTCCGGGCTGAGATTTCTCGATTTCAATAAACTCCTTTAATTCGGTTTCCTGAGCCTTTGTTCCCTTAAAA
>JAJBTG010000176.1 GCA_020860985.1 Oscillospiraceae bacterium | reverse complement strand
ACAATATATACTTCTCCTAAAATGACAAAAAATTCAAAACCTATAGATATAGATGTTAATGTCACAGGTTATAATGATATAAAACTTGAATACAGCAACAATACAAATAGCGAAAAACTCGGTCAATACCCTACATTGTGCCTCGGTAATGCCGGTTTTTATCAGTAATTTTATCTTAAAATAAAAAAACACATCCTGCCCCCTAAACATTACAGCCGTATGATTGAAATGTTGCGCATTTTCAGGTACAAGCAATTCTTTCATACGGCTTTTTTACAGTTACATACTTAGTCGGCAAAAACCGCATACTTTTACCATATTACAAAAAAGCGGATGCCGAAGCATCCGCTTTTTTGGATTCGTTGTATTTTAATTCGCCGCCGTAAAGGTGTATTTCTCCCCTGCAACAGCACTTTCTATTGTGTACGTATTGTCCGTAAAATCAACCGCCGCGTTGTTTAGCGTAAATGTGTTGTTCTTTTCGTAACCTATTGTAATATCACCGTCGGAGGCGGGAATGATTTTTATTTCCGTTGCCTCGCCGCTTTCCCATTTAATCGACACCTCGGCGCCGTTCTTAGCCTTTATACCGCTTATCTCGCCACTGTCCCATACCTCGGGGAGCGCGGGCAGAATGTATATCGTTCCCGTCTGCGACTGCATCAAAAGCTCCATAACTCCCGCCGCGGAGCCGAAATTTCCGTCAATCTGGAACGGCGAATGTGTGTCAAACAGGTTTGAATACGTCTTTTTCGCAAGCTGATAGCGGAACAGCTCAAGCGCCTTATCGCCGTCAAGACATCTCGCCCACAGCAGGAATTTATTTGAACACGACCAGCCTGTCGAATCATCGCCGCGGTTTTCCAATACAACCTTCGCGCCCGCCAACAATTCGGGAGTATCGCGGGATATAAGCGTTCCGGGGTACAAGCCCACAAGGTGCGAAATATGGCGGTGTACGGGGTCGCCTATCGCGTTTCCGCTCGAATCCGTGTTATACGTTGTTTCCTCCGCCCATTCCTTAATTTGTCCGTCGTCGCCAAGCTCCACGGGCGTTTCGAGATGATTTCTTATCTCTTTCCAAGCCGCGATTTTTTCGCTGTCAACGCCGAGCGTTTCAGCCGCCGCTATCGTGTAATCATACATTCCCGCTACAAGCTGCAAATCGTATTTTATACCCTCCTCAGTAGGTCCCTGCTCCGGCGAGCGTCCCGCCCAGGTGGTGTAATAATAGCCGTCCGGATAAGTGTCGGTGTCGGTAGTTGTCTTTTTCTCGTTTGTGTAGAGATACTGCGTGTAGAAATTCGCCGCCTTGCGCATTATCGGATATATCTCGTTTTCCAAAAGCTCCTTGTCGCCGCTTGTTTGGTACAAATCCCAAAGATTATACATAAGCCACGCGGTGTTGCCCGGGGATTGTATGCTTGTGGAGCCGGTCATATCGGTTGTGCCCATTATCGCCTGCTTTGTGTGCATAATGAACACATCGTCCGCGTCATCGTCCGAATCCGTAAATGTAATTTTGCCGTCCGCGTACGTGTATGATTTCGGGGTGACCTTGTACATATTTTTCGCGGTCACGCGTCCGGCGGGTATCTGCGACTCGAACCAGCCTATAAGCGACTTTCCGCTGTCAAGCAAATTCGCGCCGCCCGCGAACCAGTAGTTCATCTCCATATTGATATTTATGCAATAGCACGAACCCCATATTTCAGCCGTTGACTGACACCATTTGCCCTGCAAGGTCGCGGGCATTGTCGTGGAGCACGATGATGAAATCATAAGGTATCTCGCGTAATTATAATGCAGCTCCTCAAGGTGCTTGTCAAGGTTCTGATAAGCCGAAGTATCATACGTTACCTTTGTAGTGCCGTCATCCTGCGATGCGGCGCTTACAACACTGCCGTAGGAGGATTGCAGCTCGTCTGTCGGCGTTTGGCATATCTCACTGTCGTCCGTAAGGGAGAATTTAACCGTGTCAAACTGCTCTTTATAGTCGGCAATATGCTCGGCTTTAAGCTCGGCATAGCTCATTTCTGCCGCGCCGCTCATTCTTTCCTCCGCCTTATCAATCGCCGCTTGAACACCCTGCGTACTCTTATACGGCGTTTTCGTCATATTAACACTGCCGTCGGCGTTAAGCTCAAATTGATCCTTATCGTAATCGGTCGCCGCCGTCACTATTATCGTAACGCCTGTCGCGCCGCTTACGTTCACCGTGTTATAGCCGTCCGTAACCGTTCCGTCGTCGGCGATAACCTTTACCTTTGTGCAGTATTCCAAATCCGATTCCTGATTCCAAGCCGCGTTTCCGCCGGAGGAATACGGCTCGCTGTCCTTTAGCTTGCCGATAATTGTAATCTCGCCGTCATTTACCGTTACCTCGCCGGGGTGCATTGATACCGGTGTAACGCCAAAGCTCAACGCGCCTACCGTGTCGGCGGTATATTTGAATACAAGCGCCTCTTTCGGGTATGACGCGAAGTATTCGCGGTTATAGGTCACACCGTCATATTCATATTGAACGTGCGCCACGCTCTCATCGAGATTTAAGTCGCGGTAGTAGTTATTCACCGCAGCACCCTCCGGCATATTAAAATCAACAAATATATTGCCGACACTCATATAGCCGTTTATGCCCTCGCTCATATTGCTGTTTACGGTGGACGATGAAACCGAGGTTTGTGTTCCTCTGTAGCCCGCCGCCCAGAAGGTTTCCTCGTTAAACTGGATTTGGTCTTTATCGGGCATACCGAATACCATACCGCCCATATATCCGTTGCCTATCGGCAGAGCCTTTTGCTCCCAATCCGCGCCGTCACGCGCGTAAATGCTGTTGTTCGCGCCGTTTGCGCTTGCAAGATACGCGCCTGTTTTGTACCACAGCACGTTATCGACAGTCTGCGCGGGATAGCTATCGTCGTATGTGTAGCTTACGTTAAGCTCTGACACGTCAACTAAGTCGGGATCTACTCCGTAAGGCGCGCCGGAGGGCGATATTATACCCGCGCCCATACCCAAGCCGGATTTTGTTCCCGTTATCCAGTCCGATACAAGCGGTATATTTTTATATTCACCCGCAGAGGTTAAAACCACCTCGTCCGAAACAACGGTTCCCTCTTCATTGGTATCATCCGCATCTCCGCTTGTTATCGCGTCAGCCGTTTGTGTGAGCGGCTCCATCGCGCTTACGCTGTCCCATAGGAATACTTTAAATTCATCGGAAAGGTCGGTGTCGGGAACCTCGATTTCATTTTCACCGTTTGAAAGCTCGGCGGTTTTTACCTTTGCGCTCTTTAAAACGCCGTTCTCGTACTGCGCTATAATTAAGTCCGCACCGGCGCTTCCGTCCGTATTTTTCACTACAACTACCTTGCCGTTCTCCGCAACGCTTTTTATCTCATATTCATTATCCGATTCCTCGGCGCCGCCCGACATTATATATACCTTTGCCGACTCCGCGTCCGTGAAGTCCATATCAAAGTCCATAGCCTGCACGCCGTCCGACAAGCCGCTTATCAATTCGGTTTGCTCGGCTATAAGCCGCTTATCCGCGTCGAATACCTTTACGACTACGGAATAATCACCGTCAATATCGCCCGTTTTTTCTATAATTACTCCGTCCATTCCCGTCGCGCTTGAAATTTCCGTTTTTCCGTTCGTCAAAAGCAAACCCTGTATGTTATAGATTTTATTGTTACAATTCCCGCCGCGGAGGTATAGCTTACGGTAAGCGTTCCGTGCTCTGAAATTTCCGCACCCGCATATTCGCCGACAATCTCCCATTTCGTGGCGCGCGCGGGAACAACAACTCCGTCCTCGGTTATAGGCAAAGCCGTGTACTCGGCGGTTTCACCCGCCTTTACAAGCTCATCACCGTAGATTGAAACGCTTGCCGCACTGCCGAGAGCCTTTAGGAGCAGTGTCATTGTTCTTTCGCTAGTTCCGTATGTCGCCCTAACCGTTACCGTTCCTGGAGCAGCGGCGCTTGTTACGGTCAGCTCTCCGTTTTGGTTTATGCTCATGCCGTCGTATGTGTCTATCGAATATACCGCCGACGCGGACGAGTCAGCACTGCCCTTGGCGATTATCTCGGTGCCGTCCATTTCTGTCGTGACACAAGAATAAACCGTCGCGCTGTACAAAACCGTCTGCGTTTCGGAGGTTATGTAAAGCTCGGTTACGTCCGATGTAAGCTCCAGAACGTCTGCGCTGTCGGTTATGCTGATTTCGGAAATCGCAAGCGCACTCCATTTGCCGAGCGTAATCGCAATTTGCGAAACAGCCGCCGATGTTTTAATTGATGTTGTGTACCACGTATCATATTCGCAAATCGCCTCAACATCAACCGTTTCACTGCCGACAACCATTGTGTTTTCATTGCCCGCGCTGCGGTTTGCGCTTCCGTTGTTTGTCGCGTAGGGCTTCGCATAGGTGATGTTTATGTACTTCCCTGCCTCAACCTCCTCGGGAAGAGTCAGCGTTGCGCTGACACTGCCGTTGCCGCCGGAGCCGAGAAATAAATAATATCCGTTATCCGCAAGTCCGCTTCCGTATGGATAATATCCCGAATTTGTGCTTGATTTATCTCTTACCACAACATTGTTGTAGTTGGAGCTTGACGTCGAAATCTTGTATCCGCTGTCGCCTATTGATGTTTCGGATAAGGAGCTTGTGTCAAACGCCTTTATCTCACTATACGCGCTCCCGAATGTGTAGGTTTCATCGGCAAGTGCAGTGCCTACGCTCAAAAACGATGAGCAAAGCATTACAATGCCGACTATACCTGAAATTAATCTTTTCATAATAATACTGCCTTTCTAAAAATATTTCATCC
>JAJBTG010000223.1 GCA_020860985.1 Oscillospiraceae bacterium | reverse complement strand
TTTTTAAAGGCTTCGGACAGCCGTAGCCTTTTATTCCCCGATAAGGGCGCACTTACTCACCACCTCGTCGGCGCGAGCTGCATATCCATCGCCCCGCCGCAAGCGGCAGGGCTCACATATTGCGCTGCGCCCCTCTTTCCCACAAAGCTTCGCTTTGCGGGAGACCCTTTTGCGGTGGTGCGCTCCTATGCGGAGGGCACTCCTACGCGGAGAGCTGGCACCCGCCAATTGTCAGCAGCAACGCTGCTGAGCCCCAAGGGCTGAATTGCTTCGCAATTCACAGGGGCGGGCAAGGCGTAGCCTTGATTTTGCGCAGCAAAATTGCTGAGCGGTCAATCACAGAATAAACTGTAATTGACCGTACCGTCACCGATTAACACTCGTTGACGGTCTGTAAAACTGTCCACCGGACACTTTTTACAGGTCAGCCGACATAAGGTCGTCTGATATCTTTTTTAAAAAAAGAAACAAAAACAATCTGCGCGGCAGATAGGAAGGTGTACAACTCCTTTGGAGTTGTAGGCGTGTTTGCAAAGCAAACAAACGCCGTAGGAATGAAATCGCTATGGCAATTTATCATTTTGACGCGAAAGTCATAACGCGTGGTACGGGTCGCTCTGTATGCGCCGCTGCCGCTTACGCGTCGTGTTCGCAAATTTACAACGATTACGACGGCGTACAGCACGACTACACGAAAAAACACGGCAGTCTTTACAGCGAGATTTTCTTGCCGCCGAATGCTCCGCAAGAGTGGCAAGACCGCGAAACCTTATGGAACGCAGTCGAAGCTGCCGAAAAATCTAAGGACAGCCGACTGGCGCGGGAATTGATTGTTGCGCTGCCGGTTGAGCTACAGCTTGACGATTGGATAGCAATGTTGAAAAATTTCGTTACGAAACAATGCGTCGATAAAGGAATGTGCGCCGATGTCAATATTCACGATACCGACGGACATAACCCACACGCGCATATTTTGCTGACGGTGCGCCCGCTTGATGAAAAAGGCAAATGGCAGTCGAAAACGCAAAAAGAATATTTGTGCAAACGCGGTGATGAGGAACAAGGCTTTACTGCCGCCGAGTTTAAAATGGCACAAGCTGACGGTTGGGAAAAGCAATATCAGTACAAGGTAGGCAAAAAGAAAATTTATCTTACGCCGTCCGAAGCCGAAAAACAGAAGTTAGAGCGAGTGTCGAAAAATCCGAAAAGCACCCGTTTCGGACGGCAAAATCCGATTGCCGCCGAATGGAACAGCGAGGAGCAAATTTTGATTTGGCGCAAGGCGTGGGAGGACGTAACGAACAAGGCATTGGAACAAAAGAAAATCGACGATCGTGTCGATTGCCGCAGCTTTAAGGAGCGCGGCATCACCGAACAGCCGACAATTCACAGGGGCGCGGCGGCGCGGATTATGGAAAAGCGTGGGATTGTCGCAGACAGGTGCGAGATGAATCGGCAGATTAGAGCGGACAATAAAATTTTGCACGAGCTGAAAACGTTGGTCGCAAAACTCACCGAAGCCGTCAAGAATACCGTTCCCGTTATCGCTGAAAAATTAGAGAGCATACGGAGCAATTTAATCATCAATCGGTATCAGCTGAAATTCAACAATTCGCAGCTTGATGAAATCGGCGAGCAGAAAAAAGCTGTTTCGTCGCTCTTGCAAAAGTATGATAAGCTGACTAAAGGTGTGCATACCAAGCACAGCCGATTGAAGAAATTGAAAGTCGAGAAGCAGTCGGTCAATCCGATAAATTTCATCAAACACAATCAGCTTGATAAGCAGATTGACGAGTTGACCGCCGACATAAAAAATCTGAATTTGCAAATTGCCGATATACTCCGCGAATTGAATTGTATCGACGAAAGCGAATTGACGGTTGTTAAAAATATGCTAAACCGTAATTCGGAAACGGTGGATAAATTGAAATCAAGAAATGACGTGTTGACCGCCGAAACGGAAACCGAAAAATTGCGTTACACGGAAGTGTGCGGAGCTATCCCGCCGGAGGACTCCGAAGCCGTCCGCAATGAGCGCGCAGCATTCGTGACAGAGTTATCGCAAAAGCGGCAAGGCTGTTGCAATCGACATATGGACGAAAGTACAGCGGCGATATGTTTACGGAGGTTGAAAACAAGGTTGATACCGACCTTAACGAAAAGCCGTTTGAGAAACGCTCGTTAAGAGAGCAGCTTAAAGAGCAGTCGCGTGATATGCGGAACGAAAGCAGGGATAAGCGGCGGGGGATATGAGAGGTAAATTTTTATTCATATAATATCAGCAGCGGGACTGTATCTTGAAACAGTCCAGCTGCCGAACCTCTTGTTATATGAATGTAAATTTGTATTTGACTTTACATTATTCAATCGTTACTTTAATCGTGACGGTTTTAAATTCGTCACTCAGCTGTTCACCTCTCGGAATGTTCAGTACCGGCTCGCCGTTGGTGTTAAAATGCACGTTTTTAACGGTAGTCGTTCTGTTACTTCCTCTTGAACCCCAGTGATACACAAGCACAGGGTCGCCGTTCTCATCAATCGTGAAGCTTGAATGTCCGGGACCGGGTTCACTGTCGTTCATAGCAGTGGACAAAAGCGGATAACCCTTTATGCTCCAATCATCAGGATTTGTGGGGTCGCCTCCCTCATTGAGAGTGAGCAGCTTAATTGCATATGAGCAGTTCGTGCTGTTTGCGGCAACGGTCATATACAATCTGCCGTCGTTTTCAATAACAAACGGACCCTCGTCAACCTCGGCTATTGTTCGCTCCCAGCCGTATGACGGGCGCGAAATTACAACAGGGCCGCTTGCAAGCTGCGCGGGGTTTGCAGGATTGTATTTTGCAATATAAATATTCGAGCTTTCATAGCCGTAGGTGCTGTAATTATAATCACCCGATGATGACACCTGACGCTGCGCCCACGCGAGATAATATGTATCGTCCCATTCAAAGCACGTCATATCAAGCGTTATGCCGTTGTCAATAAGGTTAGTTTCACCGTCGGCAAGCATTATGCGCTGCGGCCCGCTCCAGTCGTCCGCATTTTCGGCATCATCGCCCTCCAACACAATCACATGCGACTGAACCTTATCCCATGTTGCGCCCCAAGCGAAAAATATCATCATTGTGCCGTCAACCTCATGGATTTCCGGCGCCCATATAAGCTCGCTGCCTGCGTCATACAAAAGTATATCCTCGGCATACGCCAGACCCTCAATGGTGTCGGCAACGCGTAAATTCAGCACATACTGACTACCGTTGTCGCGTGTCGCGGTGAAGTAGTATTTGCCGTTTGCGTACAGCACACATGGGTCGGCGCGGTTGGCGATAAGGCTTGTGTCATAGTCCTTCGCCGTAACCGTTCCTGTCAGCGTATATTCGCCCGCTACAGAGGTATCAAGAGAGCTTGTGTCCCACGTTACGGGAAACTCCTGCGTTGAACCGTCATTATTAGAGCGCAGTTGCCGTTTCGGGCAATACGGCGTTTGCGCCTGCCGATACGGCAACGTCCTCAAACTCCTCAACGCCTGTATTTATGGGCGCATTGAGATTCGCGGTGAGCGTTTTATATTCCGCCGCAGTAATACCAATCACATTTGTCGCCTCGACAGAATGGTCAATATCAATGCTCGGATTTTCGTAAACCTCATCGGATGCGCCTTCACCGCCGATGGACTTAAAATCCTCAGTAACCGCGTATTTTCTCGTTCTGCCGTCACTCGTTGACCATGATATTGTATACTTGCCGTTCTCATACACACACGCGGGTTCATATATCGCTGCGGTGTCAAGCGTTAAATATCCCGCAAATTCAAAATCTGTCAAATCCTCGGAGGTGTATATCATCACACTGCCGTCGGCGCTGTCGGTATCCGATGTTTCATCGGTACGCGCCGCGATTACGCCGTAGCCTGTTGCGGTGCGGAATACATACGGGTCGCGGAGCATTTTGCCTACACCTTTGTACGGATTGCCGCCCTCGACAGAATAGTCTGCCTCGGCGTACAACACACCGGTATTGTAATTAAGCGGCGTGTAAGTTTCTCCGCCGTCGGAGGAAACCGCCAAATGTAGGCTGTTACCTATAATGGGAGCTGTCGCGCTCGACCATGACCCGTAATACTCGCTGCCGTCGGTGGTATAGCTCATAAGTTTATATACCGAGGTTTCTACAACAGATGTTTCTATCGCATCAACAACCGGATTCATTGTGTCCTTTTCCCATACCATTACCTTTATGCGCTCATTTGCACTTGAATTTGTTTCTATCGTTCCGCTCATTTGATTTTTAACCACCGCATTCAATGCGCCCTCTTCATTATATACTGCTATATATACATCATACTTTTCGCTGTCAAACGCGTCCCCCGCCTCAAGCTCGTAGGAAATTGCCGAGCCGTTCGGCTCAAGTGACTTTATGTATACGCCGTTGCTTATTTCTTTGACTGTCACTTCAAACTCCCTTGTAAGCGTCTTGTCGCCAAAGGTAATTGTGGCGGTAAGTGTTACAATTTTATCGCCGTCAGTCGGACGTGTTACCGTGCCGTCGCTTGCAACGGTAGTTTCATCAGAGCTTTCCCACTCGATTGTATATCCGTCCGAGCTTTCTGCGGCGGTCGGCAGCTCAATATCCTATTTTACGCTTGTGAGGTCGCCCAAATCAATCGCGGGCGCAAAGCTGTACACGGCAATGTCGTCATACCCTTCGCATATTCGCCGCTGCCCCAGTTTGCCCTACCGAAATAAGTTACAATATTATCGCCGCTGCCGAGTATGGTTGACATAATATGGTCGCTGCCCGAGCTTTCATAGTCAACGCTGCCGACAAATTCGCCGTCCAAGTATACCTCGGCAAGATAGACGTCTATAATATACGTTATATCATACCATGTATCAAATC
>JAJBTG010000181.1 GCA_020860985.1 Oscillospiraceae bacterium | reverse complement strand
GTATTTATGTATAAACTAAATTAAGATGTCCCCCGCTTGAAACGGCGGGTTCCACTTAATTTTTTTCAGTGGGAGCTTTGATTTGCAAACAAATTAAATACCTACCGCTGAAAGCGTTGAATGACGGGGCTTCGCCCCGTATTGAATTTTCGAGATAAAGGAGGTTAGTTTTATGCAGACTCTATTTATAGTTTTACAGATAGTTGTGTCGGTGCTGCTTATTTTTGTCGTATTGGTACAGGAAGGTAAGGACCCGGGAATGAGAGGCATCCAGGGCGCTTCGTCGGATATGGGTGATTCATTCTTCAAGAAGGCGGGCGGTACTACCAAGGAAGCTATGTTTACAAAGCTTACTTCGGCAGTCGCAATTTTATTTTTGATTACGACTTTAACGCTTGTAATACTCGCTTCTTAAAACAGCGTGCGCGGTATTCGGCAATATTAAAAACAGCTAAAACCCAAGGCTTCAACATAATATAGAAGCCTTGGGTTTTTTGGTTGCTGCCGGTTCATATAACCTAACCGCAGATGTCCCCCGCCTCTATAAGCGGCGGGTTCCACTTGCTTTTTTCATCGGCGGTACAATCCGCCACTGAAACGTTGAATGGCGGGGCAAAGCCCCTTATTTAAGCAAGCTTAGCAGAAGCGTTGCTTCGATTTAAAAAAGCTCGCTCCAGTCCGTTATATATTTGTCGGCAATACTTTTTAATATTTCCGTTTCATCTTCGTTCGTTTTATCCCAAACGGCGCAGGTCATGAACCCGCCCTTTTTTGCGCCCGTAATACCGAGGACTATATCCTCGTAAACGGTACATTCCTCCGGCTTAACGCCTATTCTTTCCGCCGCCAGGAGATACACGTCGGGGTTGCTCTTGTCCTTGCCGACCTCGTTTGAGAACGCGCGCGCGTCGATGTATTTCCAAACGCCGAGCCGCTCGAACGCGGATTTGCACAGCGATTCATAGCCCGATGTGGCAATCGCTATTTTAACGCCATGCGAATGCAGCTTTTTCATGTATTCTCCGGCGTGAGGCTTTAGCGGGATATTATCCCGATATTCCTCCGCTATCATTTTTCTGAACTCGCCTATAATTTCCTCGACAGTCATGTCGAGATTATACTCCTTAAGTATAATCGGAAGTGAATCCTCGAGTCTCATTTCCTTGTATTCCGCCGTTTGTTCGGCGGTTACGGCTAAATTATGCCTTTTAAAAAATCGTTCCGAAATTTTAAACCACGCCGTCATGGAATCGAGCAGCGTGCCGTCAACGTCAAATATTGCGCCTTTCATTTTAATCCTCCTTGCCGTTTACAATTTCCTTTATCGTTATAAGTCTTTCGTCAAGCCCGGTAAAGCGCTCTTCAAATTGATTGCTCTGCGTCATGCGCTGTACAATTTTCTCGCTTCCGACAAGCACCACCATATCCCTCGCGCGCGTTACCGCGGTATAGAATAAATTGCGGTTCATAAGCATGGGGGCAAAGCTGCAAACCGGCATTATAACTATCGGAAATTCGCTTCCCTGACTTTTATGCACCGTTATCGCGTATGCCAAATCGATTTCGTCAAGTCCGGAAAAGGGATATTCTACCTTTTTATCCTCATCAAAGGTAATCGTCATGCACTTATCCCGCTCGGAAATAGCGTCTATAATTCCCATATCGCCGTTAAAGATTCCCATACCCTTTTCGCCGCCGCCGCGCGTATACATTATGTCATAATTGTTTTTAATCTGCATAACCTTGTCGCCGATGCGGAATATCGTTCCGCCGTAATTATGCTCCGGGCGGGTTTCATCGTACGGATTTATATGCGATTGAATAAGCTTGTTGAGATTTACCGTTCCGGCAAGTCCCTTTTTGGTAGGCGAAAGAACCTGGATATGTGAAATAGGGTCTATATCGTAGCTTTTGGGCAGGCGGTTTTTATACAAATCAACCACGGTGAACGAAACCTGCTCCGGGTTTTGACGGCGAAGGAAAAAAAAATCGCTTGACTTAACCGTCAAATCCGGCGTTTCGCCGCGATTTATTTTGTGCGCGTTCACTATTATAAGGCTTTCCTCCGCCTGACGGAAAATCCTGTCAAGACGTATAACAGGAATAATATTACTTTCGATTATATCGCGCAGCACATTTCCCGGTCCGACGGACGGGAGCTGGTCGGCGTCGCCGACGAGAATGAGCTTCGCGCCGTGCTTTACCGCCTTTAGAAAGGACGACATAAGATTTATATCAATCATGCTTACCTCGTCGAGGATTATAGCGTCCGCGTTAAGCGGGTTTTCTTCATTATGCACAAAAATGTGATAGCCGTTGGAGTTTACCTGCGTTCCCAAAAAGCGGTGAATTGTTTTCGCTTCGTACCCCGTCACCTGGGAAAGCCGCTTCGCGGCTCTGCCGGTAGGTGCCGCGAGCGAAACGGACAGCTTCAATTTTTCCAAAGCCTGTATTATGGCGTTTATGGTTGTTGTTTTTCCGGTGCCGGGACCGCCGGTCAGTACCATGCAGTCGGCGGAAATGGCCGTTCTTACCGCGTTTTTTTGCTCCGCCGCGAGAGCAATTCCACAGTCCTCCTCGATTTCCGCGATTGCCGCGTCCGCCTGACTTTCCGTCATAGTGTATTTCGGGAGGTGGTTCGACATCGAAACAAGCCGCCGCGCCGTATAATACTCCGCTTCATAAAATGAGAAAAGGTAGTAAACATCGATATTTTCCGCCTTGTCAAGAAAAATATCGCGTTCCGCGATTAGCTCCGCGATTGCTGCCTCAACTTCGCTTTCCTCAATGTTCAGATTATACGCGGCGTGCTCCAAAAGCGCCTGTCTGGGCAAATAGGTATGTCCGTTCGTATACGCAGCGTTCTGCAAAATATATTTGATACCGGCGCAAATTCTTTGCATACTGTTTTTGGAAAGTCCCATATTGAACGCGATTGTGTCCGATATTTTAAAGGAAATACCGTCCACTCTGTCCGCGAGAATATACGGGTTATCCTTTATTGTATCCACTGCGCGCGTTCCCAAAACATTATAAACCTTTACAGCCAAATTTGCCGACACATTATATTTCTGCAAAAACATAACTATACTCTGCATTGACTGAACCTTTGAAAATTCCTCGCCGATTTTCTTTGCGTTTTCCTTGCTTATCCCCTTGATTTCGCTCAAGCGCTCCGGCTCCCTGAGCATAATGTCGAGAATGTCCGTGCCGAATTTTTCGACGAGCTTTTTCGCCGTGGCTTCGCGTATTCCCGGAACTATGCCGGAGGAAAGGTATTTTAATATAGCGTCCTCGTCGGACGGCAAAACCGTTTCATAATAGCTTACCTTGAACTGCTCGCCGTAATCGGGATGCGTTGACCAAGCGCCCGAAAGAGCGACGCTTTCGCCCTCGGAAATATAGGGCATATATCCTGTTGCGGTAAACAGTCCCTCCGAGGGACTGTCCACATCGCATATCATATATCCGTTGTCGGGATTTGTGTAAATTATTTCCTCAACCGTACCCGTTATAGTAATAATTTCACTCATTGCTGACAAATCATCTCCTTAAAACCTCTATCATGCCGCCGTCCGCGCCGATTATTTCGGCTCCGATTTCACGGAGGTATTCTATATATTCAAGCTGCGCGCGCGTAATTTCCGCGCCGGCGCAAATAATGGGAATCCCGGGCGGATATGCCGTAACCGTCGCGGCTGAAATTCTCCCGGCACATTCTGTAAACGCGGTTTTTTCCGTGTCCGCGAAAAGTGCGTCGCGCGGAGAAATCACACCGTCAAGCGTTGGCAGGGGAGTAATTTTCAACGCTTCCGTCCGTTTCCTTAAACCCGAGGTTATTTCGATTAGCGCGCCGCGGAGCGCGTCCAAATCCTCCCTTGTATTCGACGGAGTTACAATAAGAACAAGGTTCAGTAAATCCGCCATCTCAACATCTATTTTATAACTTTTTGAAAGTATATTCTTTATTTGAAACACGGAGGTATCATATTTGCCAAAGCACAATACGAGCCGCGTGCAGTCGTCGTTTTCAAGAAATTCAATATCCGTTTCGCTTGACAGTGTTTTTTTAAAGTCATCGCATAAAGCACATATTTTATCCCAACCGGTTTCTCTAAGCTCGGAAGCGGCAATATCCGCCGATGCCGCGATAATATATGACGGACTTGATGTCTGGAACATTGCGAGGAGCTTGGCAAGCTTGGCGCGGTTTATTAAACCGCTTTTTACGTGCAGAAACGCCGCTCCCGTAAGCGCGTTAAGCGTTTTATGCGCGCTCTGGCATACCGCGTCCGCGCCCGACATTACGGCGGGTGTCGGAAATTCGGCGCTTGATATAAAATGCGCGCCGTGAGCCTCATCCACAAGCAGAGGAATCCCGCGCTCGTGGCAGATTTTGGATATGCTCTCGATATCGGAGCATAAACCGTAATACGTCGGCGAAGTTATAATAACCGCGTCAGCGCCACATATGTATTTTTCCACGCTTTCGATGCGCTTCGGTATCAGAAATTTCGCGTCCGTTTCCCTCGATATGAATTTCAGATTTATCCCCAAAAGCGAGCAGGTATTTATTACGCTCATATGGCAGTCCGCCGCAGCGAGGAGTGTTCCTCCGGGCTTTACCGCGGAGGCAATCATAGCCTGTATTCCGGCGGTTGAGCCGCAGGTCATAATAAAGCTTTCATCGGAGCCGAAAAGCTCCGACAAAAGGCGCTTTGATTCCTTGATAAACTTCCCGGGGTTGTGCAGATTTTCCGTTTCGTCAAGCTCGGTAACATCGCAGTCGAGCAAATCCCGTCTAAGTCCGCGCCCGTTTTTGTGGCCGGGCATTGCGAAGGATATTCTGTTTTGAGAATAGTATTTTTTAAGTCTTGTATATAATGGTGTATTCATATTTATCTCCGGCATCGCTAATAAATGTTTAAT
>JAJBTG010000185.1 GCA_020860985.1 Oscillospiraceae bacterium | reverse complement strand
TATTCTATAAAAAACTTTCACATAGTATAATCGAATCACATACGGAGGCGGAAGTGGGATCGTCTCGTAGAACGAATTATATATCTTCGCGATTTGCGGGATATGAAGCAAAAGGATTTGGCGGACGCTGTCGGAGTTACAAAGGCGACCATGTCCAAATATGAAAATAATATCAATATACCCAACGCCGATATACTGTGCAGGATAGCGGAGGTTTTGGACACGTCAACCGATTATCTTGTGGGCAGGACGTCACATTTGCGCCCTTATAAAAACAGTGATTTGAGTGAATTTTCGACGGAAAAGCTGTTTGATATGATATTAAAGCTTAATAAGGAGAATAAAATACGCATTTTTGAGCGCGTTATGACACTATGGGAGGAGCAGGATAATACTTGACAATCCGCTTGCGCGGATATAAAATATATAGGGCAGGAGAAATAATTACGAAAATTCACATTGGCATAATAATACGGCGCTTTGACGTTTCGCCCGTAGGCTTACACTTACGAAGTGCAACTGGATTTGCAGCGCGGTTGTAGGGGCGCTCATTGGGCGCCCGCGGGCGAACTTTGTTCGCCACTACGGAATAACGGGAGCGGTTATCAAAGTCGCGTGTGGGGGGCACAATCAAACAAAGACGAGAGGTACATTTATGAACAAAAAAACCGTGTCAAAGGTAAATCTGTTTTTCACCGGACTGCTTTCGCGCATGGAGGAAAACGCTGATTTTTTCAATGATATTACAATAAGCTTTAAATCGGGAACAAAAATATTCCCCGCGAAAATATTGTACGGCGAAAATATAACGCTCGATTACCAGGCGGTAAAGCGCGCAGTCGGCAGGGAGGAAATATGGGATATAATCGCCGAGGAGATTTTAAAATATGACGAGGCGAGGATAATTTACAGCGAGCGCGGAGCGAAAATCGTTATTGACGCGAGCGACAAAAAGGTGAATATGCGCCATGAGGACGTAACCGCCGAGGTCGGAAAAACAAGCGCTGTTCAAACCGGACGCGAATATGTTGTAAATCCCGCGCTTGCAAAGGACTTGCTTACCGAAATCGGAATACTCGCAAAAAACGGCAAGATTAAAAACGATAAAATTCGCAAGTATAACCAGATTGATTATTTTGTTGAGCTTATGCGCGGCGTTTTAAAGGAAATCGGCGACAGGGACGAGTACATTATATTTGACGCCGCGTGCGGAAAGAGCTATTTGTCGTTCGTGCTGAATTTTTATATGCGTGAGATACTTAAAAAGAGATGCCGTTTCATCGGCGTGGACTATTCCGAAACGGTAATCGAGGCATCAAAGCGTATGGCTCGTAATCTCGGGTATAATAATATGGAATTTATAAAGGCCGATTTGACCGAATATACTCCGAGCGTGCGCCCCGATATAGTCGTGTCGTTCCACGCGTGCGACACCGCTACCGATATGGCGCTCGGGCTCGGTATCCGCTCAAAATCGCGCGCGATTGTCAGCGTGCCGTGCTGTCATAAGGATATTTTGAAGCAGTATTCCTATGAGCCGTTCGAGGCGATTACAAAGCACGGAATTTTAAAGGCGCGCCTTGCGGATACCTTGACGGACGGTATACGTGCGGCATATCTTGAAAGCGTGGGCTACAAGGTCAGTATGATTGAGTATATTTCTCCGCTTGAAACGCCGAAAAATATTATGATTCGAGCGGTATACACCGGAAAGAGAAACGAAAAATCAAGGCGCGATTATGAAAATTTGAAGGAAATGCTGAATGTAGTACCGGCGATTGAAAGATTTCTGAATTGAGTTTGAAAAATAATATTCTTTTCCAAATTTATATATGTATATATGAAAGGAGTTTCAGTGAACAATGGATTTTGAGGAAAAAACAGTATCGAGTAAAAGCGTTTATGACGGGAAAATTATACATGTCCGCGTGGAGGACATAGTCCGTCCGGACGGCAAGGCGGCAAAGCGCGAGCTTATTTCCCACCCCGGCGGCGCGGGCATAGTGGCGGTGGACGAGGAGATAAATGTCTTTATGGTGGAGCAGTACAGAATAGCGGCGCGCTCCGTGATGCTTGAAATTCCCGCCGGAAAGCTCGAATACGGCGAGGACCCGCTTGAATGTGCGAAACGTGAGATTGTTGAGGAAACCGGCTACAGCGTCGGAAAGATAGAGCCTTTGGGCGATTATTACGCGACTCCCGGCTATTGCGAGGAGGTATTGCATTTATATCTCGGTACGGAGCTGGAGTGGAAGGGTCAGCATCTTGACGAGGGCGAGTTTCTGAACGTGAAAAAATATCTGCTCGATGAGCTTTACAAAATGGTTATGGATAATAAAATCGTTGACGCAAAAACAGCAATTGCCATATTAAAGGCAAAGGCGATTTTGGGATGATTAAAACGGAGCATGAGCTTCGTTTTTTTGTGTTAGCAAAGATTTTAAATAAACTGTCAAGTCGGCTGCTCACCGGGCAAATAATGCTTGTTCCTATGAATACGAGAATGAAGTCACGCGCGGTTATTGAATATCGTAGATATTTAAATTGTTTGAACGATTAAAATAAAGGGTAAATAATAAATATAACTAAAAGTAAGATGTCCCCCTGTAAACTCGCGAATCGAAATTAAGACAAAAATACGATAAGGATTTCTCGGGATAAAGGACCGGAGATTTATTGGAGATAATTATGAAGTATATTGCGCATAAATTTGATGATAACGAGCAATTATTAACGGAGCATTTAACAAATGTCGCTGAATTAAGCAGGGAAAACGCCGTATACAAGCTCAAGGATATTGCTTATATTTGCGGATTGCTGCATGACGCGGGCAAATACACGGAGCTGTTTCAAAAGCGTATACGCGGCGCGGATATAAGAGTGGAGCACGCGAGGTACGGCGCTCGGGTGCTGAGCGGCAAAAACGGCGTCGACAGCATTATGCAGCTGATGATGCAGTATTGTATAGCGGGGCATCATTCGGGGATACCGGACGGCGGCACAAGGCTCGACTCGGAGGATATGTCAACCCTGCACGGATTGTTAAAAAGAAAAACGGAGGATTTCTCGGAGTTTAAGCGTGAAATAATCTATGAATTGCCGAATGACGCGGCGGCGGATTATTTTAAGCAAATGAAAAGTCCGGAGGAGGTAATAGAGCTGTTCGCGTTTTTGACAAGGTATCTGTACTCATGCTTGACCGACGCGGATTTTTTGGATACGGAGCATTTTTATTCTCCCGATATTGAACGCGGAATGAGCGGCGATTTTGCAAAAGCGCTGGACAGGGTGTGCGAGAAGCTGGACGGATTCAAACCCGATACCGATATTAAGAAAGCGAGGAATGTCTTGCAGGAGCAGGTATATAAAAATATCGCGCAAAAATCCGATATTTATACACTCGATATGCCCACCGGCAGCGGAAAAACCCTGTGCAGTATAAAAGCCGCACTGCAAAAGGCTGTAAGCGAGGGCAAAAAAAGAATAATATATGTTATCCCGTATGTAAGCATAATCGAGCAGACGGCGGAAATTTGCGAGGATATTTTCGGAGATGTGCTTCCGGTGCTGCAGCACCATTCAAATTATGATTTTGCAAAGGACGAAAGCGACGATGAGAGTACGGAGAAAAAGCTCAGGCGCACTTGTGAAAACTGGGGCGCGCCGTTTATAATAACAACAAATGTGCAATTTTTTGAATCGCTGTATAACTGCAAAAGCAGCAGAATGAGAAAGCTGCATAATCTTGCGGACAGCGTTATTGTGTTTGATGAAATACATATGCTCCCGATAAAATATATACAGCCGTGTATGCGCGCGATAGGCTATGTCACTAAATATCTGAACAGCACCGCTATTATGATGTCGGCGACAATGCCCGATTATAAATCCTTTATAACCGAATACGCGGGAGGGTGTAATGTGGTTGACCTTATAACGGACAGAGGCTCTTTTTCCGCATTTAAAAAATGCAAATATCATTATATTGGCTTTTGCGGCGCGGAAAAAATCGCCTTTGAGGCGGCAAAGTACGGCAACGCGTTGATTGTTGCGAACAGCAGAAGAGGCGCGAGAAAAATCTATGAGGCGTGCGGAGGTAAAAAGTATTATTTGTCCACATATATGATGCCGGAACACCGCAGCAAGGTCATAGGTAAAATCAGAACTGATTTGGTGAACGGCGAGAAATTAATTGTTGTTTCAACCTCTCTGATAGAAGCCGGAGTGGACCTTGATTTCAAATGCGTATTTCGCGAAAACGCGGGACTTGACAATATAATTCAATCGGCGGGACGGTGCAACCGCGAGGGATTGATGCCGTTCGGAGATGTTTATATATTTGAAACGGAAAACCTTAAAGGCGATATGCAGATGAAAGCGAATATCACGCGAAGTCTTTTTGAGGAATACGGCGATATTTCCTGCGGCGAATGTATAAAGGAATATTATAGGCGGCTGTTTAAGCTGAGCGACAAAAGCATAGAAAAAAATACAATAACGGAATATATGGTAAGTATGCGTCCGGATTCGATTCCGTTCAGAACATATTCGGACAGCTTTAAGTTTATAGACAACACAATGATTGCGGTTGTGATTCCGAACAAGGAAAACAAGAATCTCATTGATGAGCTGCAATACGGAAAACTTTCAAATAAAAGGAAACTCCAAAGACACAGCGCATCGGTTTATTTTTACGAGTTTGAAAGCCTATTTAAACAGGGGGTGATAAAGGAAATAAACGGAGTATACATACTTTCAAATTCGAATTATTACGATGAAAAACTCGGACTGATGCTTGAAAATGACAAACTATATATTTTTTAGAGGAGGGAAATATGAGCTACGGATTTAAAATTATGGTAAAGGGCGATTATGCTTGCTTTACGCGAAGTGAAATGAAGGTGGAGAGAGTAAGCTACGACGGGCCGACGCCGGGTGCGCTTGAGGGACTGCTCAAAAG
>JAJBTG010000105.1 GCA_020860985.1 Oscillospiraceae bacterium | reverse complement strand
TCTTGAAATCTTTTTGTTATTTCAAGTGTCTACTCTAAGGGGATTATATCATTGCGGAGCAATTTAATGATTTTATGATAATGATTTTGCTTGCCGCCGCCGCTGTTTCGTTTATAACCTCAATACTTCAAGGTGACGCGGATATAACGGAGCCGATAATAATCTTAGCCATAGTGGTTCTTAACGCGCTTCTCGGAGTAATCCAGGAAAACCGCGCCGAGAAAAGTCTTGAAGCGTTAAAAAAGCTTTCCTCGCCACACGCGTCGGTTATTCGCGACGGAAAGGAAATTCTTCTTAACGCGGAGGACGTTGTCGCGGGCGACCTTATAAGGCTTGCCGCCGGCGATTTGGTTCCCGCGGACTGCCGCCTGACGGAAGCCAACAACCTGACGGTTGACGAATCGTCGCTCACCGGAGAATCGATGCTCGTCGAAAAGGACGCCGGCGCGGTTCTGAATAGACTTACCCCGCTTGCCGACAGAAAAAATATAGTTATGTCCGGAACCTCCGTAACCGGAGGAAAGGCGCTTGCGATAGCCGTTAAAACCGGCATGGATACCGAAGTCGGACACATAGCCGCGATGCTTATCGACAACGAAACCCCGCAGACTCCCCTACAAAAAAAGCTTTCCGACACTGGAAAAATCCTCGGAATAACGGCGCTGCTTATCTGCTGTGTTATATTTGTCATCGGAATTTTGCATCGTCTGCCGCCGTTCGATATGTTCATGACCTCCGTTTCGCTCGCAGTCGCGGCAATACCGGAGGGGCTTCCGTCAATCGTTACTATAATGCTCGCAATCGGACTTATGCGGATGTCGAAGCACAACGCGATTGTCAGGAATCTTCCGTCGGTTGAAACTCTCGGCGGTGCGTCCGTAATATGCTCCGACAAAACCGGCACTCTTACGGAAAACAAAATGAGCGTAACCGCGATGTATTCCAAGGATGAAAATCATACGCTGCGGCTTGCGGCGCTCTGTTCCGACGCCGATCGCAAAAATCCGCCCGAATGTGCCATTCTCGACTTCGCCGCAAAAAACAATATCGATAAATCCGCAATCGACAAAAAGAATCCCCGATGCGCGGAAATTCCCTTTGACTCCAAGA
The DNA here is from genome assembly GCA_020860985.1 of Oscillospiraceae bacterium. GTDB lineage: Bacteria > Bacillota > Clostridia > UBA1381 > UBA1381 > JALEPO01. The sequence continues at coordinate 3,886 of JAJBTG010000105.1, read as the reverse complement.
GAAAGCGCATGACTACCGTAAACCGCACCCCGGGCGGCTTTTGCACAATAGTAAAGGGAGCACCGGAATTTATTCTGCCGCTGTGCGCGCAGATAAACAACGGAGTAAAATCCATCCCGCTTACGCAGGCGGCAAAGAAAAAAATACTCTCCGAAAATTCAAAAATGGCGGATGCCAGCTTGCGCGTTATCGCCGTAGCATACCGCGATGACACCTCGCGCCAAAAGATCGTATCGGAAAAAAACATGGTTTTTTCAGGACTTATCGGTCTTGAGGACCCGCCCCGTTTTGAAGCGGTGAACGCGGTAAGGCTATGCAAAAAGGCGGGTATACGCCCCGTCATGATTACCGGCGACCATGCCGGAACAGCCTTTTCCATCGCGAGGCAGACCGGTATAACGGACGATATAAATTCGGTAATAACCGGCGGCGAGCTTGATAAAATGAGCGATGAGACGCTTGCAAAAAGGGTTAAGAGCTACAGCGTTTTCGCGCGCGTAACACCCGAGCATAAGGTCAGAATTGTCAAGGCGTTTCAAGCTAACGGCGAAATAACCGCAATGACGGGCGACGGAGTAAACGATGCTCCCGCGCTCAAGGCGGCGGACATCGGATGCAGTATGGGAATATCCGGTACGGACGTTGCGAAATCCGCGTCGGACATGGTGCTTACCGATGATAATTTCGCTACTATAGTTTACGCTGTGCGCGAGGGGCGCGGCATATTCGCGAATATAAAGAAGGCGGTTCAATTCCTGCTTTCAAGCAACATCGGAGAAATACTCACCGTATTTTCTGGACTTCTTTTAAGCGGAGCGCCGCCGCTTTCGGCGATACAGCTTTTATGGGTAAATCTCGTTACCGATTCACTTCCCGCAATCGCGCTCGGGTTAGACCCATGCGAGGACGATATTATGGAAAAGCCGCCGCGCGACCCTAAAAAAAGTCTTTTCGCGGACGGCTTGTGGTCGGCTATAATAATGGAGGGACTTATGATAGGCGCGCTTGCTCTGCTTGCATTCTCCATAGGCATAAACGTATTCGGCAGCGGCGTTAAGGGCAGCACCATGGCGTTCGCGGTTCTCAGCATCTCGCAGCTTGTACACGCGTTTAATATGCGCAGCGACGGCTCGGTAATAAAAGCAGGACTGTTCAAAAATCCGTATCTTGTGCTTTCCCTTATAGTAGGACTGATTTTTGAAGTAGGCGTTATAATGATTTCCCCGCTCTCGGAGGTGTTCGGAGTTATACCTCTCAATGCAATTGAATGGCTTACGGTGGGGATAATCTCCGTTATGCCGCTTGTAATACTGGAATTGCAGAAAGCATTTTCGCGGGCATTAAAAAAATAGTTGCAACCCGAATTGTATCGTCCTTTCTATTGAGTTTTATGTCGAATAATGGTATAATTAAAAGTAAGATGTCCCCCGCCTCTATAGGCGGCGGGCTCCACTTACTTTTTTCAGTGGCGGTACAATCCGCCACTGAAATATTGAATGACGGGACAAAGCCCCTTATTGAATAGGTTAATGAGGATTTTGTTTTCAAGGCTGTCGGCAGTCTTGGAGCGACTCCCATACATAACAACTGAAAGGATTTTTACAGCTATGACCAATACATTGAGTGATTTACGCCCCGGCGAATCGGGGATTATTACGGATATGCACCTCACGGGTCTGATGAAAAGGCGGCTGATAGACCTCGGCGTAACCACCGGAGCGAGGGTTACAATGCTTCGCACCGCTCCTTTGGGCGACCCTGTCGAATACAATATTCTCGGCTATAACTTGAGCCTGCGCAAAAACGAGGCAAAAAAAATTTTTATAGAAACGGTCGGTGAGGAAAATGGCTAAAACAAATTTGGGCAAGGAGTTTGTTTTCGCCCTCGCCGGAAACCCTAACAGCGGCAAAACCACGCTATTTAATGAGCTTACCGGAAGTCATTATCAGGTAGGAAACTGGGCGGGTGTAACGGTTGAACGTAAGGAGGGCATATGCAAATATGTTTTCCACGACCATATAACTCACTTCGATACGCACGAGCACGAATCCGAGCATAAGCATGACGAGTCGCACAATCATATCAGGATTGTTGACTTGCCCGGAATATATTCCCTCTCCCCCAACTCCGCTGAGGAGGTTATAACCCGAGATTACATAATAAAGGAAAAACCTGATTTAATCCTGAATATAGTTGACGCGACAAATCTCGAAAGAAATTTGTATCTTACGACGCAGCTTGCGGAGATGGAAACGCCCATGGTTGTTGCTCTGAACATGATGGACGCGTTAGAGGAAAACGGATTCTCAATCGACGTTGAAAAGCTGGAGGAGAAAATAGGAATTAAAACCATGCCAATTTCCGCAAGCAAGGGGCGCGGCGTTCAGGACCTTGTAACGGCATCGCTCGCCGTAGCCGCCAATCATGAGATAGGAAAATACCCCGTTACATACAAGCCGCATACGGAAAAGGCTGTAAACGAAATAAAGCGGGCGGAAAATCTTCCTCGGCTCTGTGCGGTTAAGCTTCTTGAAAACGACAGTCGGCTTATCTCAAATATACAAAATTCCAAAACGCACGAGATTATCGAGAATGAAAATAAAATCATCCGCGATATGGAAACATATATTGCCGAGGAACGGTATAGATTTATAAAATCAGTCGTCAAAGCGTCCGTTTCCAAAACAGGTCCGAACCGTCAGGCGGAACGCACAAAGAAAATAGATTCCGTAGTGAACCATCCGATTTTTGCCATTCCAATATTTATCGGGATTATGTTTCTGATTTTTCAGATTACCTTCGGAGCATTCGGAACCATGCTTTCCGACGGCGTTGATATGCTGTTCAATGTTTATTTTGCGGATTTCGTTTCCTCCTGCCTCGATAAATGGAGCGTGGCGCCGTTTCTGAGCGGACTTATAGTGGCCGGAATCATTTCGGGAGTCGGCGGTGTTGTGACGTTTTTCCCGCAGATTATGCTGCTGTTCCTGTTTCTGTCGTTTCTGGAAGATTCGGGATATATGGCTCGGACGGCATTTATTATGGATAAGCTTTTCATAAAGCTTGGTCTGAGCGGAAAGTCATTCGTTCCGATGATTATGGGCTTCGGATGCAGCGTCCCTGCGATTATGTCGGTGAGAACGCTTGAAAACGAGCGCGACAGAAAGCTTACGCTTCTGCTTGTGCCGTTTATGTCATGCGGCGCGAAAATGCCGGTTTACGCGATATTTACCGCTGCCCTGTTCCCGGAGCACGCCGGCGCGGTAACATTCAGCCTGTATTTCTTGGGAATACTTCTCGGCATAATTTCAGGTCTGATTTTTTCAAAAACATTCATAAAGGGCTAAATTCATCCGTTTGTTCTGTATATGACTTCGTATCGTATGCCAACGCTGAAATCCACCTTTCACCATATGTGGGAAAAGGCAAAGGATTTTGCTGTGCGCGCCGGAACGGTGCTTTTGCTCGCGAGCATTGTAATATGGCTTCTGCAAAATCTTGATTTACGGCTTCACATGGTGTCCGACAGCAGCGACAGTATTCTCGGATTACTCGGAAAAATAATCGCTCCCATCTTTACTCCGTGCGGCTTCGGCAACCCGCAAGCGGCTGTCAGCCTGCTTTCCGGCTTCGCGGCTAAGGAGGCGGTCGGTTCAACCATGAGCATACTCTACGGCGTCAACAGCTCAACCGAGCTTACAGCCGCGCTCTCGCAGGCATTCACGTCCCTTTCGGCTTACGCCTTCCTTGTGTTTGTGCTTCTGTATGTTCCGTGTATAGCGGCTGTATCGGCGCCGAGAACGGAGCTTAATTCGCGCAGGCTCACAATATTTTCGGTCTGCGGGCAGATTGGAGTCGCCTGGATTATGTCCGCGCTGGTATATC
>JAJBTG010000252.1:2933-5010 GCA_020860985.1 Oscillospiraceae bacterium | reverse complement strand
GAGTACGCTAAGGCTGAGGAGCTTGTCGGCGGCGACGGCGCGGAAAACGCGGAAATAACAAAAAGAATTTTTGCGGGCGAAAAGGGTCCCAAGCGCGATATAGTCGTTATGAACAGCGCGGCGGGAATTTATATCGGCGGCAAGGCGGATACGTATAAGGAAGCGATTGAAGTCGCGAAAAATATTCTTGACAGCGGCAAGGCTGCGGATAAGCTGCGTCAGTTTGTCGAGGTAACAAATAAATTTTAAAGGGTGGACGCTATGATATTGGATAAAATTGTCGCGTCAACGCGAGTTCGGGTTGAGGCGGCAAAGGAAAACAGGAGCGCATCCGATATATTGCGCGGGCTGGATAACGCGGCGCTTACGAGGGGACGCTTCAAGGACGGACTTCTGTCGATTGAGGATGTTTCCGTAATTGCCGAAATTAAAAAGGCTTCCCCCTCAAAGGGACTTATTCGCGCCGACTTTAATCATATGGAAATCGCGGAGGAATACAGCAAATGCGGTATTCAGGCAATGTCCGTTCTTACGGAGCCGGAATACTTTAAAGGGGATTTATCGTTCGTAAGCGACATTCGCGCAAAGTACGATATTCCCGTTCTGCGCAAGGACTTTATCGTTGACGAATATCAGATATATGAAGCGAAGCTTGCCGGAGCGGACGCGATACTGCTTATCATGGCTGCGCTCTCGGACACGGAATACAGGGATTTTCACAGAACGGCGAACGAGCTGGAACTTGATGTGCTTGTGGAAACGCATAATGCCGAGGAGGTTAAAAGGGCGGTTGAATACGGAAATATTATCGGGGTAAACAATCGCAATCTTCAAACCTTTGAGGAGGATATAACAACGTGCGAGCGGCTTCTGCCGCTTATTCCCGACGGGAAAGTAAAGGTTGCGGAAAGCGCAGTGAGAACCCACGCAGATTTTGAATATCTGCGCGGACTCCATTTTGACGCGGCGCTCATAGGAGAGGCGTTTATGCGCGAAAGGGACATAAAAGCGGCGGTTGACAGGTTGAGATATGGTAATTAAAATTTGCGGCTTGCGCCGTTATGAGGATATTGAAATTGTAAATAAATACAAGCCGGACTATATCGGCTTTATATTTGCTAAGAGCAAGCGGCAGGTTTCGGCGCTGTTTGCGGCGGAGCTTGCGGGCAGGCTTGACAGCTCAATCAAAACGGTCGGCGTTTTTGTAAACGCGCCGATTGCCGAGGTTGAGGAAACGGTTAAGACAGTCGGGCTGTCGGTCGTTCAGCTTCACGGCGACGAGGATGGGGAGTACATAAAAAAACTCAATGTCGGCTGTGAGGTATGGAAGGCGGTAAGAGTGCGCGACGGCGCGGATATTCCCGACGTTATCGGCACGGATAGGCTGCTTCTTGACAAGTATACGGATAAGGAATACGGCGGCAGCGGCAAGACGTTTGATTGGTCGTCGGTGGGGAGTATCAACACGGATAAGCCGCTGATACTTGCGGGCGGTCTTACCGCTCAAAATGTAAAACGCGGAATTGAGATTTTTCATCCGTGGGGCGTGGATGTTTCGTCGAGTATGGAAACGGACGGCTTTAAGGATGAGAAAAAAATAAGAGAATTTATAGATATACTGAGAAAAGAGGAGAAATATGAATAGAATAGACGAGCGCTTAGGCGAATTAAAAAAGCAGGGAAAAAAGGCTTTGATTACGTTTTTGACTGTGGGCGACCCGAATTTTGACGTAAGCGAAAAAGCCGTTATAGCTATGCAGGAGGAGGGTGTGGACCTCATAGAGCTTGGAGTTCCGTTCTCGGACCCCTCGGCGGACGGCCCTACGATACAGGCGGCGGACATACGCGCGTTGGAGCAGGGCGCGGATATTTTCAAGATTTTTGAATTTGTTGAAAGGGTTAGGGAAAAGATCACTCTGCCTATGGTATTTTTGCTGTATTACAATGTAATGCTGCAATATGGACTTGACGAGTTTTTCAAGCGCTGTCAGAGTGTCGGAATAGACGGATTGATTATTCCCGATTTACCGTATGAGGAAAGCGGGGAAATAAAGGAATATACCGAAAAATACGGAGT
>JAJBTG010000252.1:0-2923 GCA_020860985.1 Oscillospiraceae bacterium | reverse complement strand
GAGTGTATCAGATAAATCTTGTTTCTCCGACGTCGCGCGGCAGGGTACAGCGAATAGCGGAAAATTCGCAGGGGTTCCTGTACTGCGTTTCATCGCTCGGAGTAACGGGTGAGAAAACAAGCTTCCAGACGGATTTTGACGAGTTCTTCTCGATAATAAACAAATACACAAAGATTCCCGCCTGCGTGGGTTTCGGAATATCAAACGGAAAGCAGGTAAAGGAGCTGAGCGCGTATTGCGACGGCGCGATTGTCGGAAGCGCGGTAGTAAAGGCGATTGCCTCCGGAAAAACGGAGGAGGAAAGCATTTCAAATCTACGCGAAAAGCTGAGGGATTTGAAATCGGGAATTGCATAATTTTGTATATCTTCGGGCGGGTTTCGTGATGTTTAGCATTGAAGCCTTGCTCATTGTAATTTATTGATATTGGCAGGTTGATTGAAATGAAATTGAATTTAAAGAAAACAGCGGCGGCATTTATCGCGTCGGCGATGCTTCTGTCATCGGCGGCTTTTGCAAAAGAAAATGTTTATACATATAATAAGTTTCTCGTAAACATCGAAATACCGCAGAGTGGTATCTGCGATGTGCTGAAATCATATGTCGGTCATGAGGACGAGGATATAATAAGCTATTTCTCGGGTCTTATTTCAGCGTTTACAAATGATATTGACGGCGACGGCGACGCGGAGCTTTTCACCGTTGAGGATAACCTGATTAAGATATACGGAGTAAGTGATGAAAACGTAGTCTACCTTGACGACGTTAAGCAGGATCTTATTTGCACCGGCGGCGAAAGCTATGCGAATGTGTTTGTCAAGGCGTGCGGCATGGAGCGGTTTCTGTGCGTTGAATATTTCAATGACACGGGTGCGTCAAAAAGCTATTCGCTAAAGATTTACTCGATGGATAAGGAATCCAAACAGCTTTCAACACGTGCCAAAATCGAAAAGACAATTGACGATGAATCCGTTACGGAATCCGTTTCGGGCGTTTTTGAGGACAGGGTTGTTTCCTATTCAAAGAGCGTTGTAAACGGAACGGAGTATCTGGTAAACAATGATGAATACGCCGACTGTACCGAAGCCGCCGAGGTGGTTTTGACAGGCTCCGGCTTCGCGGATACCGCCTTTATTTCATCGGCAAACAGATTGGATTTGTACAATGCGGCGGAGGATAACGATTACAGAATAAGCAAGTATTTAAGCGACGTCGAACCGCAGACCTATATAAGGGCGACCGGCATAAGAAACGGCGGAGTTCCGGTTGTAATCTTCGATGATTACAGTATGCTTCCGCAGCTCAGCGCTCCGGTTACGGAGGTGACCGTAACGGTAAACGGAGAGGAAATCAGCTTCAAAGACCAGGACCCTGTTATAATAGACGGCAGAACGCTCGTTCCCGCGAGAGGCGTTTTTGAGGCACTCGGCGCGGAGGTTGAATGGATAGGGGAGAGCCAAAAGGTTATTGTAAGCACGGAGGACACAATGGTTACGCTTACATTGGATTCAAAGGAATATTATGTAAACGGGGATGTAAAATACCTCGATGTTCCCGCCTCGCTTATCAATGACAGGACAATGGTTCCCGTAAGAGCGATAAGCGAGTCTCTCGGCTGTAATGTTGAATGGGACGGAAACAGCAATACGGTTATAATAACTACTGCCGAATAATGTCGAATTGTCTGAAATGTTGAAAAACGTGCCTGTTTTATAATGAAAATTTGGTAAAATATACGAGTTTTCTTGACATAGATAATTTAAGGTGATATACTGTTAATATACTTATATCAATAGAGGGAGCTATATGACGGAAACGGAGAAAAATAAGAATCCGGAAAAAATGTCTGACGAGGAGCTTGTGGCTCTGGCGCAGGGAGGCGACTCCGAGGCGCTTGAAGCTATACTTTCCAGATACAGAAATTTAGTTTACGCCAAAGCGAAGCCGTATTTTCTTGCGGGAGCCGAACAGGACGATATTATCCAGGAGGGTTTTATAGGTCTTTATAAGGCTATAACGGATTTCGACGGAGAAAAATATCCGTTTTTCAAGGTCTTTGCGGGAGTATGCGTAACACGGCGCATTATAACCGCCGTGAAGGCTGCGGCGCGTCAGAAGCATATGCCTCTTAATACCTATGTTTCACTTAATACATATGACAGTCAGGGCGATGCGGAGCCTATCATTGCCAAAAATGAGCTTCAGAATCCGGAGGACATATTTATTGACCGTGAAAATGTGGACGGTATGGAGTATAAAATCAACAAGGCTTTGAGCAAGCTTGAGCTTGAGGTATTGATATGCTGCGTAAAGGGTATGTCATACAAGGAAATTGCGGATAAGCTTGGCAAGGATGTTAAGGCTGTTGATAACGCTGTTCAGCGAATCAGGAAAAAGCTGGAGAATATTCTTGATAAGTCTTGATGACGGTAATTATTCACAAAATTTTCAAAGTGAGGTAAAAAAATGTACGAAGACAAGACGTTGGTATGTAAAGACTGCGGTAAGGAATTCATCTTCTCTGCAGGCGAACAGGAATTTTATGCTGAAAAAGGCTTTCAGAATGAGCCTCTGCGCTGCAAGGAATGTCGCTCCGCAAGAAAAAACAGCATGAGACAGGACAGGGAGATGTATGAAATAGTATGCGCGTCATGCGGCAAGGTGGACAAGGTTCCTTTCGAGCCCAGACATGACAGACCTGTATATTGCAGCGAATGCTTTGCAAAGCAGAATAACGGCTGATTGCAATCGGAATAAATTATTCAAATTTGCGCGGCGTTTGATGAAAACGCACGATGCGGTCTTAGCATGAATAATTGTCTTTCGGGGCAGTTTTGAATTTTAAAACATGGGGAAAATGAATGTATTCGTTTTTTTCGTGTTTTTTTGTTTGCGCCGATTTTATTTCTTGACATTTTATATAT
>JAJBTG010000263.1:4790-5052 GCA_020860985.1 Oscillospiraceae bacterium | reverse complement strand
AAACAACCAAGAGTGGTATAATCCTTACTTCAAAGGCGCAGGAAAAGCCGCAGGTTGCGGAAATCGTCGCGGTAGGTCCCGGCGGTGTTGTTGACGGTAAGGAAATCGTAATGGAGGTTTCGGTAGGAGATAAGGTTCTTATTTCAAAATATGCCGGCACGGAGGTCAAGGTCGAGGGTGAGGAATATACAATTCTTCGTCAGTCGGATATCTTAGCAAAGGTAGAATAATAAAACATTAAATTCAGGAGGTAGGTTGTAAT
>JAJBTG010000263.1:0-4780 GCA_020860985.1 Oscillospiraceae bacterium | reverse complement strand
ATTAAATACGGACAGGAAGCAAGACACGCTCTTGAAAGCGGAATCAATCAGCTTGCGGACACGGTAAAAATCACATTGGGTCCCAAGGGCAGAAATGTTGTTTTGGATAAGAAATTCGGCGCGCCGCTTATAACAAACGACGGTGTTACAATCGCAAAGGAAATCGAGCTTGAGGACGCGTTTGAAAATATGGGAGCGCAGCTTGTAAAAGAGGTTGCAACCAAGACAAACGATGTTGCCGGCGACGGTACAACCACCGCTACATTGCTTGCTCAGGCGCTTGTACGAGAGGGACTTAAGAATGTTGCGGCGGGAGCCAATCCGATGATTGTAAGAAAGGGCATCCAAAAAGCCGTTGACACTGCGGTTGAGAAGCTTGTAAGCTCGGCAAAGCAGGTTTCCGGCAAGGAGGATATTGCAAGAGTAGCGGCGGTTTCCGCTGCTAACGACGAGGTCGGCGAGCTTATCGCGGAGGCTATGGAAAAGGTAACGGCTGACGGCGTAATCACCGTTGAGGAATCCAAAACAGCCGAAACATATTCGGAAATTGTTGAGGGTATGCAGTTTGACCGCGGCTATATAACACCCTATATGGTAACGGATACTGATAAGATGGAAGCCGTTCTTGACGATGCGTATATTTTAATTACAGACAAGAAGATTTCAAATATACAGGAAATTCTTCCGCTTCTGGAGCAAGTTGTTCAGGCGGGCAAGAAGATGGTAATCATCGCGGAGGACGTAGAGGGCGAAGCGCTTTCGACGCTTATTGTCAATAAGCTTCGCGGAACATTTGTCTGCGTTCCGGTAAAGGCTCCGGGATTCGGCGACAGACGCAAGGAAATGCTTCAGGATATAGCGATTTTAACAGGCGGTCAGGTAATCAGCGAGGAGCTTGGACTTGAGCTTAAGGACACGCAGATTAGCCAGCTCGGACGCGCAAGACAGGTAAAAATCCAGAAAGAGCTTACAATAATTGTTGACGGTGCGGGAAGCAAAGAGGCAATCGAGGACAGAGTAAGAGTTATCAGAAACTCAATCGAGAATACAACATCCGAGTTTGACAAGGAAAAGCTTCAGGAAAGACTTGCAAAGCTTGCGGGCGGCGTTGCGGTAATCAAGGTCGGCGCGGCTACGGAAACAGAGATGAAGGAAATGAAGCGGAGAATAGAGGATGCGCTCGCGGCTACAAAGGCAGCCGTTGAAGAGGGTATCGTAGCCGGCGGCGGAACGAGCTATATCGATGTTATCCCCGCGGTAGAAGCGCTGCTTGATACAACGGAGGGCGATGAAAAGACAGGCGTTCAGATTGTATTGAAGGCTCTTGAGGAGCCGGCATGGCAAATCGCGAAGAACGCGGGTCTTGAAGGCTCGGTAATCGTAGACAAGGTTAAGAACTGCGAGGCGGGCAAAGGCTATAACGCTCTTACGGAGGAATATGTGGATATGATTTCGGCAGGCATCGTCGATCCGGTTAAGGTTACGAGAAGTGCGCTTCAGAATGCCGCTTCGGTAGCGTCGATGGTACTTACAACGGAAAGCGTTGTTGCGGATAAGCCCGAACCGGCTCCGGCGGCTCCGGCAATGGATCCGTCAATGGGCGGAATGTATTAATTCGGTGCATGATAAAAGGGATGCTGCATTTAAAACCGCGGCATCCCCTTGTTTTTTTCCGCCGCCTATAGAGGCGGGGGACATCTGCGGTTAGGTTATTACCAAATAAATATATACCTCGGGAAGTTGACAATTTTGACGGTTAATAGTATAATTAAAGAAGAAACGGCGCCGCAATCGGGCGCATACAGGATGAGATTATATAAATTCGGGAGTGAATAAATTGGACATTAATTTGCAGTGTATACTGCTTATACCCATGCGCGGGATGGTGGTATTTCCATATATGACATTGAATTTCGACGCAGGACGCGATGTTTCGATAAAAGCGCTTGAAGCGGCGGTCAATGAAAATTCGATGGTTTTTCTCGCTGCGCAGAAAAACGCGGGTAAGGAAAACCCAAAACCGGAGGATATACATACAATCGGAACGGTTGCGAAAATCAAGCAGGTTCTGCATATGCCCGGCGGAGTTACGCGAGTGGTGGTCGGAGGAATCCGGCGCGGCGCAATCCGAGAGGTTGTATCGGTTGAACCGTATTTCAAGGCGGTAATTGAGGAATTTGACGAATTTTACAATGAGTCCTCCATGCTTGAGGAGGCATATGTAAACCGCTTGCGAAAGGCGTATGAGGAATACTTCGCTCAAAATCAGCGGCTCGCGGCGGAAAAATATATGACGATTATGTCGATAAACAATATGGGCAGATTATGCGATACAATCGCGGCGGATGTTGATATTAAAATCGAGGTAAAGCAAGAAATTCTTGAGGAATTGGATATTTATAAGAGAATCGAGAAGCTTATCGCCGCTATACAAAACCGCTTGCAGGTTATGAAGATTGAGAAAAAAATTTCTCATAGGGTTAAGGAGCGGATAGATAAGAACCAAAAGGAATATTATTTGCGCGAACAGCGTAAGGTTATTCAGGACGAGCTTGGCGACAAGGATGGAATAGGCGCGGACGTGAGCCGCTATAAAGAGGAAATAAGCAAAATAAAGGCGGCTAAAGATACAAAGGAAAAGCTGAAAAAAGAGGTTGACCGATTTGAAAAAATGGCTCCGCAGTCGGCGGAGAGCGCTGTTTTAAGAAACTATCTTGACGCTGTTTTGGAGCTTCCGTGGAACAAGTCCACAAAGGAAACCTTCGACATTGCCGAAGCCGAAAAAATACTTGACGAGGACCACTACGGATTGGAAAAGGTAAAGGAAAGAATCCTTGAATATCTTTCCGTGCGCCATTTTACCAAGGGAAAGAACGGAACCATTTTGTGCCTTGTAGGACCACCGGGTGTCGGCAAGACCTCTGTTTCAAAATCAATCGCCCGCGCGCTTAACAGGAAATATGTGCGTGTTTCGCTTGGCGGCATACATGACGAGGCTGATATAAGAGGACACAGAAAAACGTACATCGGCGCGATGGAGGGACGCATTATCGCGGCGGTTAGGGAAGCGAAAGTAAAAAATCCGCTGATACTTCTTGATGAGGTTGACAAAATGGGCGCGGATTATAAGGGCGACCCCTCGGCGGCACTTTTGGAGGTGCTTGATTACGAGCAAAATTCTGAGTTCCGCGACCATTATATCGAGGTTCCGTTCGATTTGTCGCAGGTTTTGTTTATAACAACGGCAAACACACTCGACACGGTTTCGCGTCCTCTGCTTGACAGAATGGAAATAATCGAGCTGTCGAGCTATACCGATGCCGAAAAATTTCATATAGCGAAAAATTATCTGATAAAGAAATCGCTTGACAAAACCGGACTTGATAAAAGCTTGGTATCGATTGCCGATAACGCTATTCGTGATATTATAAGCGGCTATACGCGCGAGGCGGGTGTGCGTCGGCTTGAACAGCAGATTAACTCCGTATGCCGTAAGGCGGCGAAAAATATTCTTGAGAAAAATAAAAAGTCGATTAAGGTAACTTCAAAAAATCTGAGCGAATATCTCGGTAAAAAGCGATACAGGTGTGATTTGATGAATATGAGCGACCAGATAGGCGTTGTCCGCGGACTTGCGTGGACGGCTGTCGGAGGAACCACGCTTTCAATCGAGGTAAATGTTATGCCGGGAACGGGCAAGCTTGAGCTTACCGGACAGCTCGGCGACGTTATGAAGGAGAGCGCGATGGCGGCGATAAGCTATATACGCTCGCGCGCAAAGGAGCTTGACATAACGGAGGATTTTTATAAAACAAAGGATATACATATTCATGTTCCGGAGGGAGCGGTTCCCAAGGACGGACCGTCGGCGGGGATTACGATGGCGACTGCGCTTGTTTCGGCGTTGTCCGAAAAGCCGGCAAGGAACGATATTGCAATGACGGGCGAGATTACTCTCCGCGGGCGCGTTCTGCCTATCGGGGGATTAAAGGAAAAGTCGCTCGCGGCGTATCAGGCGGGAATAAGGGACATTATAATTCCCGTGGAAAACAAGCCCGATGTTGATGATGTGCCGAAAGAAATAAGAAATAAGCTTACGTTTATTCCGGTGGACAATATGGATATTGTACTGGAAAACGCATTGAGATAGGGATGGGCTGCCGCGTTGCAGAAAAACGCGGCAGCCTTTATTGCTGTGTGGGGAATACAGAAAAAATTTCAAAAAATTAAAAAAAATTTGCAACCTTTCGGCGTGTTTCTTGGTATTAATAGTGAAGGGGGGAAAGGCGGATGGAAAGGGAAACGAAGCGTACGGTCGTTTCCTCTGATGAAATTATCAAAAAATACATAGATATGGTTTACAGGCTTGCATTGTCGCGGACAAAGAGCAAGAGCTGCGCTGAGGACGTTGTGCAGGAGGTTTTTCTGCGCTATCTCAGCGCGAACAAAACCTTCGACAGCGATGAGCATATTAAAGCGTGGCTTATCCGCGTTACCATAAATTGCAGCAACAGCGTGTTTGCAAGCTCATGGTTTAAGAAAACAGTGCCGCTTTCAGAGGAAATTCCCTTTGACAGTCCCGAAAAAAGCGAGGTCTATTATGCCGTTGCGGAGCTTCCGCAAAAATACAGGACTGTAATCCATCTTTTTTATTATGAGGATATGTCGGCTGCGCAGATTGCGGAGTGTACCGGAGCAAAGGTATCCACGGTTAAGTCGCAGCTTCACAGAGGAAGAAAAATGTTAAAGGAAAAGCTGAAGGGAGGTTACGGTATTGTTT
>JAJBTG010000250.1 GCA_020860985.1 Oscillospiraceae bacterium | reverse complement strand
AGCTTTTTGAGGGCACCACCGGACTGTCGCTTACCAACACAAAAACGAGATTTATGGGTGAGCCGATGCGTTTGCCGCTTTCAAAGGAAATGCTCGGAAGAACTCTTGACGGCGTAGGCCGTCCGATAGACGGTATGGGAAATTATTTTGCGGACGAGGTTCGGGATGTAAACGGTCAGCCGATTAACCCCGTATCGCGTGAATATCCGAATAACTTTATTCAGACGGGTATTTCATCAATCGACTGTCTTGCGACGCTTATAAGAGGTCAGAAGCTTCCGATATTCTCCGGCGACGGTCTGCCGCATGATAATCTTGCGGTGCAGATTGCAAGACAGGCAAAGGTCGTTGACAGCGAAGATGAAAACGGAGATAAATTCGCGATAGTTTTCGCCGCGATGGGCGTTAAGCACGACGTTGCGAATTATTTCAGAAAGTCGTTTGAGGAAAGCGGCGTTCTGAGCAAGGTTGTAATGTTTTTGAATCTTTCAAACGACCCGGTTGTTGAGAGAATTATAACGCCGCGATGCGCGCTTACGGCGGCTGAATATTTGGCGTTTAAGCACGATATGCACGTTCTTGTCATACTTACGGATATGACCTCGTATGCGGAGGCGCTTAGAGAGGTTTCATCATCCAAGGGCGAGATTCCGTCGCGTAAGGGATTCCCGGGATACCTGTATTCCGACCTTGCATCTCTGTATGAGCGCGCCGGAATTATCAAGGACGCAAAGGGCTCCGTTACCCAGGTTCCTATACTTACGATGCCGAATGATGATATAACCCATCCGGTTCCGGACTTGACAGGATACATCACTGAGGGACAGATTGTTCTCGGCAGAGGCTTGAGCCTTACCGGAGTATATCCGCCCCTTTCGCTATTGCCATCATTGTCGCGTTTGATGAAGGACGGTATAGGCGAGGGATTTACGCGTGAGGACCATCCCGCTCTTTCAAATCAGCTTTTCGCGGCGTATTCAAAGGTTGAGGACGCTAAGAGCTTGGCATCGGTTATCGGTGAGGATGAGCTTTCGGATATCGATAAGAAATATATAGCTTTCGGCAAGGAGTTTGACTCGAGATTTTTGTCGCAGGGCAGAGAAGAGAACAGGAGCATTGAGGAAACTCTCAATTTGGGATGGGAGCTTTTGGGAATGCTTCCGAAGAGCGAGCTTGACCACGTAAGCGACGACATTCTTGATAAGTATTATAAGCCTGCTGAGGAAACGTAATGATTATTTAAAGCGTGGAAAGGAGCAGTTATGCAGAAAAATCTTGCGCCCACGAAGGGCAATCTGATGATGGCGAAGAACACGCTGCGTTTGTCAAAGCAGGGCTATGAGATGCTTGATAAAAAGCGTAATATTCTTATTCGCGAAATGATGATGCTTATTGAGGAGGCAAAGGATGTTGAGGAGAAAATCGAAACAACCTTTGCCGACGCGTACCGTGCGCTTGAATCCGCGAACCTTATAATGGGAGTCAGCACGGTCGCGAATTTGGCTCATTCGGCTGTGTTCGACAACAGCGTTTCGATTGATTTAAGGAGCGTCATGGGAGTTGAGATTCCTGTTGTATGCGCGGACAATTCCGGCGAGCACCCGATTTACAGCTTTTACGGAACAAGCTCGGCACTCGACGAGGCGTGTATGAAATTCAATGAGGTAAAGCATCTTACGGTCAAGCTGACGGAAATAGAAAATGCCGTTTACCGTCTTGCCATGAATATAAAAAAGACGCAGAAGCGTGCAAACGCTCTTGAGAATATAACAATTCCGCTTTACGAGAATCTGTCAAAGGAAATCCAGAACGCTCTGGAGGAAAAGGACAGGGAAGAACATTCAAGATTGAAGATTATAAAAAGAACAAAGGAAGATTAAAAAAGGCTGTCGATGAAAAATCGACAGCCTGAAGCAAGCGTTAAGCTTGCTCCGGCGTGCAGATAAAATTTCTGCACGCTTTTTATGTAGCCAAAACGGTTTGCTACATATATTTATTAAATACCGCCCAGACCGAAGCTTATAGCGAGGGCCATGTCTACCTCCGCCATAAGCTTAGAGTCCATGCGGCCTATTTTCTCTCGTAATCGTTTTTTGTCAATTGTCCGAATTTGTTCAAGCAATATAACAGAATCCTTGTTAAGCCCGTACTCCTTTGCGGATAATTCGATATGCGTCGGCATTTTCGCTTTGTTTATTCGGCTTGTTATTGCCGCCGCGATTACGGTCGGGCTATGCTTATTTCCGACGTCGTTCTGGACTATAAGAACGGGTCTGACACCGCCCTGCTCGCTTCCTACAACCGGACTTAAATCGGCATAATAAATATCTCCTCTTTTCACTATCACTTTTTATTCACACTCCGTCAGTTTTTCCTCACATTGCGAAAGACATTCGTTATCCGCTTCCAAACACATTTGTGCCAGTTCGAGATTTATTTCCGCCATTTCTTTATAGCCTTTTTCAAGCTGACGCTCTAATTCGGCTTTTGTTGCGTGTGACAAAGCAATCAGGCTCCTTTCATTTATTGTGCCTCGGGTTTACCGCCGATGTATATAATTACAGCAAGTAATTTAATTCCTTCACCGCCTCTCCGTTTTTTGTGTAAATCCTTGGGATACGCTTGCCTATAAGACACGAAACCTCATAATTTATCGTTTCGAGCCAACGCGCGAGATCGTCAATCGTGACGCCCTCTCTGCCGAAGATAATTACTTCATCACCTTTATTGATATTATGGACATTTGTAATATCAATCATACATTGATCCATACAAATTCTTCCGATGATGGGAGCGGTTTTCCCTCCGACCAGCATTTTTCCTTTTTTTGCAAGTCTTCTTATATATCCGTCGGCATAACCGATTGGAACGGTGGCGATTTTTGTCACCTTATCGGTTATGTAATCCTTACCGTAGCTTACCCCTCTGCCCGGCTCAACCTCTTTAACATGGCTTATGCGCGCCTTAAGAGTCATTGCCGGAATAAGGTCAAGCCTCGATTTATCCACCTCGTCCGATGGGTACATTCCGTAGAGAATAACACCGGGGCGTACCATATCCAAGTGCATTTCGGGGTACATCATAATAGCGGCTCTGTTGCATATATGCTTAATCGGGATATTAATGCCCCTCTCCTCAAGCCTTTGGATAACGTCCGTAAAGCGTTTGTACTGTAGAAGGGTGTATTCCTTATCCGATTCATCCGATGTTGCAAAATGTGAAAAAATCCCCTCTATTTCTATATACGGAAGCTTCGATATTTTTACTATTTCATCGACAATCGACGTATTGTCCTCCGTTGCGACGAAGCCTATACGGCTCATGCCGGTGTCGATTTTTATATGAATTTTAATAATCTTCTCTTTTTTTTCGGCTACATATGAAAGCGCTTTGGCAAATTCATAATCGAAAACACTCGGAGTTATATTGAAGTTAATGAGATCCTCGATGCTCTCCTCGCTTGACGCTCCGAGAATGAGAATCGGCACATCAACCCCCCTGCTGCGGAGCTGCTTACCCTCCTGCAAAACAGCGACCGCAAGACGGTCAGCGCCGTTTTCAAGCAAGGTTTTTGCCACCTCCAAAAATCCGTGCCCGTATGCGTCGGCTTTAACGACCGCCATAATCTGCGCGTTCGGATTTGTTATCTTTCTTATCTCCTGAATGTTGTGGGTAATCGCGTCAAGATCGACCTCCGCCCATGCGCGTCTTTCCATAACCTTAACCTCCTATATAATATCATAAATTCAATCACATATCCAGCTGTAATATTTGGCATATGGCGGCGGGAATTGCTTTCATAACCTCCGATGCGGTGACGGAATCCTCACCGAGCTTTTTCGCCGCAATATCGCCCGCTCTGCCGTGTATGTATACAGCCATTGCAGCTGCCTTTACGTCCTCCGCGCCCCTTGCGATGAGCGATACGGTAAGCCCCGCAAGGACATCGCCGCTGCCGCCGGTGGCTAAGCCTGAGTTGCCTGTAGTATTAATATATTGCGTTCCGTCCGGAGCCGTTACAATGGTATGGTGTCCTTTTAAAATAACGACGGAGCCGTATTCCTCGGCAAATTCCTTTGAAACGATTAATCTGTTCTCCTCGATATAGTCCCTGTCAAGTCCCGTAAGGCGCGACATTTCAACGGTATGAGGAGTGAAAATCAGACTGCACGAGCTTTTTGAAAGCATATCCATATTTTTCGCCGCCGCATTGATACCGTCCGCGTCAACGACTATGGGTGATTTGGAATGTTCAAGCAGAGCTTCGAGAATTTCGGGAATATCCTCGGAGCCTCCCAGTCCGGGGCCTATCAGAACCGCGTCGGACTTATCCGATTTTTCGAGAATATCGCCGATAGCGTCAGATATAAGCCGCCCGCCGCGGTCGGGTAGGGGAACGGTCATAACCTCGGTGGTTTTCGCTTCAAGGATGGAGTTAAGCGAATCGGGGACAGCCAAAAATACAAGTCCGCTTCCGGCTGAAACCGCCGTCTGCGCGGACAGATACGCCGCGCCCGTCATTCCCTTTGAGCCTGCGATAACGAGAACCTTGCCGTAATCGCCCTTTTGCGAATTGTTTTTGCGCTTGGGAAAATTTTTTCTTACAAATTCATCATCGATAACATTTACCTGTAGGTTCTCACCGTCAATAATATATTGCGGAATGGAGATGTCAGTGACCTTAACCTCGCCGACAAAATCCGCGGCGGGGAACATGAGCATACCGATTTTGTAAGCGGCAAAGGTGACGGTCTTGTCGGCTCTTACGCATACGCCGCAGATTTCACCGCTGTCCGAATTTATCCCGCTCGGAACATCGACCGACAGAACATATTTTGCGTTCGAGTTTATTTCCTCGATAACATCGTAGCTTATTCCGCGCACAGTTCCGTGGATTCCGGTGCCGAATATTGCGTCCACTATAATGTCGTGCGATTTTATTATATATTTCAGATTTTCGGTGTCCGCGATAATTTCGATATTAATATCCATTTTTGTGATAATTTCAAAATTTATTAAAGCGTCACCCGTAAATTTATTTCCGCATACCAAATAAACGGAAACCTCCGCTCCCATATTATAT
>JAJBTG010000260.1:4499-5103 GCA_020860985.1 Oscillospiraceae bacterium | reverse complement strand
ATATATGCTATAATGAAATTGTACAAATATACTTTGGAGAGTGAATATTTTAATGGTTAATTTGGGTAATGACTGGGATGAAATTCTCGGTGATGAATTTCAAAAGGAGTATTATTTGAAGCTTCGGGAATTTTTAAAGCATGAATACCATGCGCATAAAATTCATCCCGATATGTATGATATATTCAATGCTTTGAAGTGGACGTCATATGCCGATACAAAGGTTGTTATATTCGGTCAGGACCCATATCACGAAGAAAATCAGGCGCACGGATTGGCATTTTCGGTGCAAAGGGGAGTAAAAATCCCGCCGTCGCTTCCTTAATATATACAAGGAATTGCAGAATGAGCTTGGATGCTATATTCCCAATAACGGCTATCTTGAGAAATGGGCGCGTCAAGGAGTGCTTTTGCTCAATTCGTCGCTGACCGTCCGTAACGGAGCAGCCAATTCCCATAAGGATAAGGGTTGGGAGATTTTTACAAACAGAGTTGTGGAATGTTTAAACGATAGGGAGGACCCGGTAATTTTTTTACTTTGGGGAAACGACGCAAAGAAAAAAATGTCGGTCATAACAAATCCGCGGCATAAAATTTTGACAAC
>JAJBTG010000260.1:2259-4489 GCA_020860985.1 Oscillospiraceae bacterium | reverse complement strand
GCTCCGGTGCGGGCAAAACCACCGTGTCAAACGTATTTCGACGGATGGGAATAAATGTAATAGCCGCGGATAAGACGGCGCGCAAAATTGTCGAAAAGGGAGAGCCGTGCTTGGAGGAAATTAAAAATAAATTCGGCAGCGATGTTATTAATGCGGACGGAAGTCTTAACAGGAAGAAATTGGGAGGAATTGTCTTTTCCGATGCGAACAAGTTGAAATGTTTGAACGCTGTCACGCATAAATATATAAGGCGGCTTATTTTATCCGAGCTTGGAGAAAGCGGTGCCGAAATCGCCGCCATAGACGGCGCGGTAATTATAGGCAGTGAAATAGAGGATTTGTGCCAAATTATGGTATCTGTGTTGGCGGACAGAGAGGTGCGCCTGCAAAGGATAATCGAGCGCGATAATCTGCTTCGTGAGGAAGCGGAAAACCGCATTAACGCTCAGCCGAGCGACGAATTTTATATTGACCGCTCGGACTATATTATATACAACAACGGTGATGAGGGAGAGCTTAATCTGCAAATTAGAGAGGTGTATGGTAAAATAAAGGAAGCGAGCTATGAGTAGAATTTTTAAATATTTTTTGGCGGTGCTTGCGATAGTTATCACGATTATCGGCGTCAAAAGCGGGTATAACACCGGTAAACAGGTTACATATCCGGTAGCATACGGTGATTGGATAATTGAATATTCAGCGAAAAATGAGCTTGACCCCTTTCTTGTTATGGCGGTTATAAAGCAGGAGAGCAATTTTGTTCCGGAGGCACACTCCGGCGTTGCGGGAGGTCTTATGCAGCTTACGGAGGAAACGGCTGAATGGAACGCCAAGGAGCTTGGAATATCCAATTATGATTTCATGGACCCGGAAACCAATATTAATCTCGGCTGTCACTATCTGAAATATTTAATCGACCATTATGAAAATACAGATACGGCTCTTGCGGCGTATAACGGCGGAATGGGCAATATAGATTCTTGGCTCGCGGACAGCAATTACAGCTCGGACAGGGTAACATTGGATTATATACCGTTTTCCGAAACACGAAATTACGTTATCAGGGTTAATAATTACTGGGAACATTACACGGAATTATACGGCGAATAAAAATTCGGTATATTTGTGTAGTATTTATCGACTTATCAGCGCCCATGGTAGGGAGATATAAATTTATTTTATGGGCAGAAAGGTTTGGTGTTTTTTATGTCATTAGTTATTACAATCGGACGTCAGTTTGGCAGCGGCGGCAGAGATGTCGGAGAGAAGGTAGCTTCCGCGTTGGGAATCCCTTTTTACGATAAGGAGCTTGTCGAAATGGCGGCCCAAAAGAGCGACATCAGTAAGGAAGCATTAAAAGAGGTTGATGAGCGCGCTACAAGCAGTTTTCTGTATTCGCTTGCCGGCGGCAATTATTCAATGCACGGAATTAATGCTCCCTTGTATTATGAGATGCCGATTAACGATAAGCTGTTTATAGCTCAAGCGGACGTTATTAAGAATCTTGCGAAGCAGGGCTCATGTGTAATTGTCGGACGATGCGCGGATTATGTTCTCGAAAATGAGGACTATGTTGATTTGCTTAATATATTTATCTACGGCTCGGTTGATTACAGAGCGCGCCGCGTTATGAACGCGCTGAATTTGCCACAGTCGAAGGCGCGCGACCGCGTTGTAAAGACGGATAAGCAGCGTCGTACATATTATGATTATTATACAAGCAGAGATTGGGGTGTTATGTCGAATTACGATTTGTGCCTGAATACCGAGAATATCGGCATAGATAACGCGGCTCAAATGATAATCAAGTATGTTGAAACGAAGCTTAAATAAAGGGGTGGCAATTTGCTTTTAGAAATTTTACAGTCTATTCTGCTTGGAATAGTTCAGGGTATAACGGAATGGCTGCCGATAAGCAGCACCGGACACATGATTCTTGTTGACGAGTTCATTCATTTTATGGACAGCAACGTCGATTTTAAAAATCTGTTCCTTGTTGTGATACAGTTCGGTTCGATTTTGGCGGTTGTAACTATATATTTTCATAAGCTCAATCCGTTTTCTCCTAAGAAATCGGTGGTTGAGAGGCGTGAAACATGGACGATGTGGCTAAAGGTTCTCGCGGGATGTATTCCCGCCGGAATTATCGGATTGCTTTTTGATGATATTATTGATGCGGTTCTGTATAAATGGTATGTGGTAGCGGCGGCGTTGATAGTTTAAGGCTTTG
>JAJBTG010000260.1:0-2249 GCA_020860985.1 Oscillospiraceae bacterium | reverse complement strand
TTATCGAAAATCTGAGCAAAAAGCCGAAAATCAATTCGATTGAGGAGATGAGCTATAAAACGGCTTTGCTCATCGGAGTTTTTCAGGTTTTGGCGTTGGTGCCCGTAACCTCAAGGAGTGGCGCTACAATACTCGGAGCGGTGCTTTTGGGTACAAGCCGATACGTTGCTACGGAGTTTTCGTTTTTCCTTGCAGTTCCGGTCATGCTCGGAGCGAGTGCCTTGAAGATTGTAAAATACTTTGCCGAGAACGGCTTGTTCGGCATGGAGGAAACGATTGTGCTGTTGGTAGGGATGCTTGTTGCGTATGTGGTTTCCGTATTGGCGATTAAATTCCTTGTCGGATATATCAGGAAGCATGATTTCAAGGCGTTCGGATATTATAGAATTATTTTGGGCATATTGATTATACTGTATTTCGCGTTTATTAGTATGTGATTAAACAAATAGGCTGTCGGCAAACTTGCCGACAGCCTAAAACATACCAAATTCCCTAAAATTAAAAATAGCTCAAAACCATAGGTTTTGAGCTATTTTTATTGGTGCCGATGGTGGGGGTCGAACCCACACGGTATTGCTACCACGGGATTTTGAGTCCCGCGCGTCTGCCAATTCCACCACATCGGCGAAATCTCACTTAAATATAATATCATAAATGAGCTTAAATGTCAATATCTGATTGCAAAATAATTTAAAAAAATAACTAAATTAATATGTCCCTCGCCTTTGTATGGCGGCGGATTCCACTGAAAGCGTTGAATGATGGGGTTTGCCCATTATTGAACAAAAAACGCAATGATGTTTTTTTCGCTTATTGAAAAAGGTCCGCCGGCGTTAAGACGAAATAGCCGCGCCGACAGACCTTTTTTCTATTCCTATATATAGCTTATAAAGCAGGCAATTTAATATACACGAACCGCTCCCGCATATTGGGAGATACGGTATTCTGTGTTGATTGATGAAATCTTTACAACATCACCCGTTTGAGGAGCATGGATCATATTTCCGTCGCCTACATAGATACCTACGTGGTGTATACCGCTGCCGTTTGAGAAGAATACCAAGTCGCCCGGCTGCAAATTGTCACGGCTGACATAGGTACCGTTATTTCTCTGGTTCGCCGCTACTCTGCTAACGCTGATTCCGTTTTTGGCGCATACATATTGAACAAGACCCGAACAGTCAAATCCCGATGGGGAAGTACCTCCCCATACATACGGAACGCCGAGATACTGCAAAGCGGTGTTTACTATCGCTTGTCCCTTTGATGAGGATGCCGTCTCCGATGATGAGTTGTCTGTATTTACAACTGCGGCTTCTGATGAAGCGCCCAATATAGCGGCGTTCTCCTGAGCGATTCTCTCTGCTCTTTCGGCTTCCGCCTTAGCTTCAGCGATTTCCTCCTGCTTTTCGCTTACCTCTGACTTTTCAATCCAATCGCATGTAAGCTCAAGTGAGCTATTTATAACATATCCCTCTGTATATTCATCGCCGTAGCATATACGAATCCAGTCATCCTCGCCCCAAAGAACGATAACATCGGTTGTATCGTCAAGGACATCGATTGTGTCCGAATCTATAGAAGCTTCGCTTCTTACTCTGACGCAGGTTCCCGGAGTATTTACCGTAGCTGTTTTGTAATTATCGTAATGCATTGCCGCGTATTCGGCTTCTGATTTATCCGTTGTAACGGCTTCGCTTGATATATATCCTGTTTTTCCGCCGTCATAGGTAACCTTGAGCCAGCCTTCCGAGTTTTCCATGATTTCAACCTCGGTGCAGGGACCAAGCTCATCTATGACCTTGGACTCATCCGAAGGCTCCTGTCTTACATTTAACGAGCCGTTTGTAAGCTCTACATATCCTATCTGATAGAAGCTTTTATCCGCTTCCAATTCCTCGTCTATCGGTTCCTCGTAAACGACATCTTCAACAGCCGCTTCCGCTGAAATATCAGCCTCGGGTGTTGTAAGAGCTACGCCCTTAACAGCTTCGGTTACATCCTTTTCGGCTAATGTTATCGTTTCGGTTTGAACGGATGAACTAATGTTTATTTCTTTCTCGTTTTTTTCTCGTTTCATATCCGCAGCCTGAGCGACCGCAAGGAAACTTATCATTGCAACTGCTATCATAGCAACAATTGAATGTTTAAAGTTCTTCATAAAGTATGACCTCCTAAATTATATGCAAATTCTATATTTCGTAAAAGTGACAATAATTACGCATTCATTTCTGTAATATTACCAAATC
>JAJBTG010000079.1 GCA_020860985.1 Oscillospiraceae bacterium | reverse complement strand
AGCAATATCTCGGACGCTATCCGATGGGTTATAGGAGAAATGAGCGCAAAATCATTGCGCGGCTCCAATATGCAGGACGTAATTTTTGCCGGCACGGAAACAAGAAAAAAGGTAAACTTCGCAGAGGTAAGCCTTGTGCTTGACAATACCGATCATGTTTTCGATATTGATTTTGAGGAGATTATGGTAACACGGCGGCTGTTTCGCTCGGGTGAAAGCGTGTATCAAATTAACCGCGCAAACTGCCGTTTAAAGGATATTCACGAGCTGTTTATGGATACCGGTCTGGGACGGGACGGATATTCGATTATCGGTCAGGGAAATGTTTCGCAGATAGTTTCAACAAAGGCGGAGGACAGGCGAAGTCTGTTTGAGGAAGCCGCCGGAGTTTCAAAGTATAAATATCGCAAGGAGGAGGCTATAAGAAAGCTTACCTCCGTCGAGGAGAATCTTGTCCGCATAAACGATATTACAATCGAGCTGGAATCACAGCTTAGTCCGTTGAAGCGGCAGTCGAAAAAGGCGAGGAAGTACTTGGAGCTATACACCGAATATAAGGGACTTGACGTAAGCTTGAGCCTTGTCACCATCGATAAAAACAAGCTTGCCGCGGAAAAAGCGGATGCTTTGTATGCGGAGGTTGAGGAAGAGCTGAACGATATGCGCGCCAAGGCGTCCGATACGGAGCGCAGAATTTCATTACTGCATGACGAAAACAGCGAAAAGGATAAGGAAAAGGACGGGAAGAACGCGGAATTACGCGAAAATGAAGCCGGAATTTCAAAAATAAACGCGTCAATATCGATTGCGGAAAACGATATAAAAAACAACAATCTTAATTTAAAGCGCATAGATTCCGAGATTGAGGCGATAAACCGCAAAAATTCCGAGCGAAAAAATCGGATAGAGGAATATAACCGCTCGGTTGAGGAAAAAAATAACGAGGCGCAGACCATTTTGAAGCGCTTTGATCGAATGAAAGCCGACAGCTCCGATACAACCGCGAATCAGGAAAATTTGCGGACGGCAATTGAAGCCGCAAAGAGCGAGTCGGCGGAGCTTTTAAATGAGGTTTCATCGCAAAGGGAAAAAATCAGCGGTATTGAAAATTTGCGAAGCAGCTTTTTGGAACGCCGCGAGGCGGTTGAAGCGGAGGTAAAAAGCTTTAAGGCGGGAATTGAGAATACCGAGAAAGAAATCAAGGACGCCGAGGAGCAGATTGCTGCAAAACGTGAAAAGCACGAAAAAATCAAAGCATCCGTGGAGCGTCAGCGCGAAAGGTCGGACAAGCTGAACGAGGAGCTGAGGGGCATTGCCGCTCGATTTAATGATTTGAATGTTGAGTATAATTCAAAGACCTCTAAAAAGCGAATACTTGAAGGCATGGAAAACGATTATTCCGGCTATGCGAGAAGCGTCAAGACCGTTTTAAAAGCGGATGAGCTGAAGCGCCTTGCGATATACGGTACCGTTTCGGGACTTATAGACGTTAAAAGGGAATACGTTACGGCAATCGAGATTGCGCTGGGAGGCGCGCTTCAGCATATCATAGTCGAATCGGAGGAGGACGCAAAGACGGCGATAGCGTATCTGCGCAGAACAAACGCGGGTCGCGCGACGTTTTTGCCGATAAGCTCCGTTCACGGGCGCGTTCTCGACAATGCGAACGCTGTCGGAAAATCTCGCGGATATATCGGTATAGCCTGCGACCTTATTTCATATGATAAAAAATACGACGGAATAATGAAAAGCCTGCTCGGACGCGTAGTAGTGGCGGACAATATCGATAACGCAATCGCGATGAGCCGCGCGTTCGGATATAAGTTCAGGGTTGTAACGCTTGACGGCGACGTGCTTAACAGCGGCGGTTCAATGTCGGGAGGAAGCGTTAATAAGCAGAGCGGATTTTTATCCCGTGCGACGGAGATAAAAACCTTGTCAAAGGAAATCACGGCTCTTTCCGGAGAGCTTAGGGACATAAAATCGAAAAGAGAAGCTCTTGAAAACGATTTGCGTATGGTAAGCAATCAGCTTTCCTCATATGTGCCGCTGATGCGTGAGTATGAGGATGAAATGCTCAGATTGGAGAATACCGCGGAGCATCTCAGACAGTCGCTTGTAAACGGCGGAAGTACGGAACAGAATTACACAAACGAGCTTGCGCAGATTGAAGGTCAGCTTTCCGAATCCTCGGAGGAAATTGCGCTGCTGTTGCAGAGCGTCCGTTCAAAGCAGAATGAAGCGGAGAAGAAACAAGCGGAAATCGAGAAGCTTGAGGAGGAATACCCTCTAATAACGCAGGAAAAGGAAGAGCAGTCTAAGAGCTTGATGGATGAAACGCTGAATTTGGCTTCGCTCGAAAATGAAATCAGAACTCTTAACTCCAAAATTTCGGAAACAAGAGCCGATATAGAAAACAGCGCCCAAGAGATACTGAATAAAAAAGAGGAGCAGGAGCGCATCAATAAAGAAAACGACGCGTTTTACGGACAAATCCGCAGCGGTGAGGAATCCGTTTCGGAGAAGAAAAAGCTGTCCGAGGCGATAAGAAAACAGATAGAGTTTATAGACGAACAACGCGCGAAAAATACGGAGATGCTACAGTCGATTCAGACCTCAAATAAGGATTTAACCGACAGGATGCTCCAGCTTCAGCAGGAGCTTTCGAGAGTTGAAAGCCGCCGCGACAAGCTCAATACCGAAAGAGAAAACACACTCAACCGTTTGTGGGAGGAATACGAATTATCCTATAACGCGGCGCTTGAAATAAGGGCGGAGCTTGAGGACGAGAAAGCTTCATTCGCAAGACTTGCGGAGCTGAAAGCCGCTATAAAGGCGCTCGGCAGCATAAATATGGATGCAATCGAGGAGTATAAATCGGTAAAGGAGCGCTTTGAGTTTCTTACCGCGCAGAAGGAGGACCTTGAAAAGTCC
Source organism: Oscillospiraceae bacterium (assembly GCA_020860985.1). Classification (GTDB taxonomy): domain Bacteria; phylum Bacillota; class Clostridia; order UBA1381; family UBA1381; genus JALEPO01. The sequence goes on along the minus strand of JAJBTG010000079.1, from coordinate 2,171 downwards.
AAGGAAAATCTCAATAAAATAATTTCCTCAATGGAGGAATTGATGGAAAAGCATTTTACGGAGAATTTCTCGGAGATAAACAAAAGCTTCTCGCAGGTTTTCAGGGAATTGTTCGGCGGGGGAAACGGCAGACTGTATCTGTCCGCCCCCGACAATATACTTGAAAGCGGAGTTGAAATCGAGGTTCAGCTTCCGGGAAAGGGCTTGCAGAATATAAACCTATATTCGGGCGGCGAAAAATCATTTATAGCGATTGCGCTGTTGTTCGCGATATTAAAGGTTAAGCCTACTCCGTTTTGTATTCTGGACGAAATCGATGCGGCGCTTGACGATGTAAACGTATCGCGCTTTGCTACATATCTCAAAAACTACATTGACCGAACGCAGTTTATAGTAATAACTCACCGCCGCGGTACGATGGAGGCGGCGACTATTCTTTACGGCGTAACGATGCAGGAAAAGGGAGTTTCAAAGCTGCTTTCGCTCAATATAGACGAGGTTGACGATAATTTAGTAAAATAAAAGAGGAAGATAAAAATGGTTTTTTTTGATAAACTTAAGGCGGGTCTTAAAAAGACCAGCGATGCAATTTCAAATCAAGTAAACAGCGTGTTCAGCGTGTTTGTAAAGGTTGACGAGGAGCTGTTCGAAAACCTTGAGGAGGCGCTGATAATGGCTGATATAGGCGTTGAAACCTCAACATATATAATCGAAAATTTAAGGGAACGCGTAAAATCAAAGCATATTACCGACGGCAACGAGGTAAAGGCTGAGCTTAAAAGGGTTATAAGCGATATACTTTCGGAGCAGGATTCCTCGATGAAGCTTGAAACAACGCCGTCGGTTATACTTGTAATAGGCGTAAACGGTGTCGGAAAAACAACGAGTATCGGAAAAATCGCCTCGCGCTACAAATCAATGGGCAAAAAGGTTTTGCTTGCGGCGGCGGACACATTCCGCGCCGCGGCGATAGACCAGCTCGATATATGGGCTGAGCGCAGCGGCTGCGATATAATAAAGCATCAGGAAAACAGCGACCCGGCTTCGGTTGTGTTTGACGCTTGCGCGGCGGCGAAAGCGCGCGGCACGGATGTTTTGATATGCGATACCGCGGGCAGGCTTCACAATAAGAAAAATCTTATGGCGGAGCTTGAAAAAATAAACAGAGTCATAGGTCGTGAGCTGCCGGGCGCGTCGAGAGAAACACTTCTTGTATTGGACGCGACAACGGGACAGAACGCCGTTTCTCAGGCAAAGCTTTTTTCGGAGGCAGCCGATATTACGGGAATTGTGCTTACAAAGCTTGACGGAACTGCGAAGGGCGGAATAGTTATAGCCATTTCAAAGGAGCAATCCCTGCCCGTAAAATTCATCGGTGTCGGCGAGGGCGTTGATGATTTGCAGGAATTTAACGCGGAGGACTTTGCAAGAGCGTTGTTTGACGATTAACGGGGCGAATATCCGCAGCCGTGCGGGGAAAGGAAGCGAAGGGTATGACGTTTAAGCATATAGCAAAGGAATATATTCTGCCGTATTTTGCGATTACGATTGGCGCGGTTGCTGCCGCGTTCGCACTCGAGGAATTTTTGATTCCCTCGACAATTCTTGACGGCGGCATAACGGGCATAAGCATTATCTTAAATCAGCTTACCGGCAAGGGCATAAGTATGTTTGTAATAATCCTGAACCTGCCCTTTGTCCTGCTCGGCTTTAAGCAGCTCGGATGGCGCTTTCTTTTGCGCGGAGCATACGGCATGATTTTATTTTCGTTCTTTCTGGAGCTTTTCAAGGATGTTCCGGAGATAACAAATACGGAGCTTTTGGCGGTGGTGTTCGGAGGCGTACTGCTTGGCATGGGAGTCGGAATCGTACTCAGATACGGAGGCTGCTTGGACGGCACGGAGATTGTCGCGCTGCTTTTAAGCAAGAAAACGCAATTCTCCGTCGGGCAAATTATTTTCGTCATCAACATAGCAATTTACGCGGCAGCCGGCATACTGTTCGGCTGGGACAGAGCGCTATACAGTCTGCTTACATATTTCATTACCTTCAAGGTCATAGACATGGTTGAGGAGGGCATGGAGCAGGCTAAGGCGGTGATGATTATCACAAACGAGGGACGAAGCATTGCCGACAGCCTGTACAAAAATCTCGGCAGAACCTGTACTCTT
>JAJBTG010000234.1:2811-5161 GCA_020860985.1 Oscillospiraceae bacterium | reverse complement strand
GAAATATGCCGGACACAAGGACAGAAAATTTGATTATGATATTTCTTTCTCGGAACCTGCGGGACTTTATACCGACGGATTCACGCTTCAGCTGACAACCAAAATGCCGGACGCGACAATTCATTACACTACCGACGGTTCCGAGCCTACAATAAATTCACCCGTTTATTCCGGCGGAATCGATATAAAGAACAGAACCTTTGACGATAACGTGCTTGCAAATATACGCACAGCCGAGGAGGACTTTATTTTACCCTCCGGCAAAATTTTCAAGGGTACCACAATAAAAGCAAAAGCGTTTGATACAAACGGCAACGCAACGCCCACCTTTGTAAGCTCATATTTTGTATCAACGGATATTTTTACAAGGTACGGCGTTTCCGTGGTTTCCATAACCACGCCCGAAGAAAACCTGTTCGATTCCGAAACGGGAATTTATGTTCCTCCCAACTATACGCAAAAGGGTTCCGATTGGGAGCGCGAAGCTTATATGGAGGTCTTTGATACCGACGGCAACTGTACAATATCTCAAACAGTCGGATTGAGAATCAACGGCGCGTTTACAAGGATATATCAGCAGAAATCACTGCGCGTATACGCGCGCGAAAACACCGCTTACCGAAACGGTGATTCAAAAAAATTCAAATATGATTTCTTCGGAGGCACCGTTACAGACAGCGACGGCGAGGTTATCGATACATATAAAACAATTATCTTGAGAAACGCCGGCGACGACTGGTACAATTATTTCATACGCGACGGAATAGTTCAAAAAATCGCGGAGCCGCTCAATGTAGACACCCTTGCCTACACTCCGGCGGTTGTGTTCATTAACGGAGAATACTGGGGAGTTCACGAAATACGCGAAAGGTACGACGATAATTATTTTGAATCACATTACAACCTTGCTGATTCGGCGGACGTGGCTATGGTGGAAATTTCCGACGACCGCGACAGAGCCGATTTGAGCGAGGGCGAGGAATCCGATCTTGAGGATTTCAACGAATGCGCTCAATTCGTTATCGAAAACGATATGTCTGTAAGCGAAAATTACCAAAAGGCTTGTTCCCTTTTCGATATAGATAATCTTATTGACTATTACGCTGTGAATATCTACTTTGAAAATAACGACTGGCCGTATAACAATATCAAAATTTGGAAAAACAAAAATCCCGAAAACGATATTGACGGACGTTGGAGATGGGTTCTTTCGGATACGGACGGAACCTTCCAAGACCTTGAATCCAGCGTTCTTTATACCGGAAATATGGGACGCGACGCGCTCAAATATTGGAATACGGATAAAACCGGAACGCTCGGATACATCCTTGACGGAGAACCGTGCCTTATGCAGAGCTTTGTCGCGTCGTTGCTGAAAAACAATGAGTTCAGAGAAAGGTTTAAGACGCGTTACACGGAATGTATAAACAACTATTTCTCATATGACGTAATCTCACCGATTATGGATGAAAAGACGAAAACAATTTCTTCACTGAGAAAAGAACATATACAGCGTTATCCCAACAGCTGGAATATGCCGACATACACAAGCCTATATATGTTTGCAAATTCCCGCGCAATAACGGCATTGAATGAAATTGAAAACTATTTTAAATAAAAATGCGGCAGCAGATGCGATACCCGCCGCGGAGGGTAAATTAAAAAAGCGCTTAAAGCGCTTTTTTAATTTATCTTATTTTTTATTTTCCGCGGCTAAGAGGAACGCCACGTTCTTAATTTCTATCTCATTCAAATTACTGCTCTCATTATCATAGTCGTAATTTGAATCCTCCTTATACCATTCCTGCTTGAGAAAATAATCTCTGAATTCCGCCATCTGGAATTTACGTCCGTGGCGCGCATAGATTTCATTTCTCGCAAGGGCAAGCTGTTCCTTGGTAAGTCCCTTTATATCGTCCTCCGTAAGGATTTTCGTTCCCGACTGCGGAAGTATATAATCCGCATCGTCATAATATGTCATACTTGTAATTTCATATATAGTATTTCCGTTATAGCTTTCGCTCGTCGGATACGCGCTGATTGTAATATTCTTATTATTTATCTGCTCCGTTGTACTGCCAGCCGATACATTCGCATAATACATGGTGCCGCCGGTCGTGAAGGTCATAAGATATTTGCCTGTCGAGCTGTTGTAAATAACCTCGCCGCCCGTTGTAAGCTGCGCGTTAATATTGTTCGACGAAGCTCCGCTTGCCTGCACGGATGATGTGCTGCTGCTTGATGTGCCGCCCGATGATGAGCTTGACCACGCAGTGTTCGAGGAGCCAGAGGCAGCGGACGTGCCGCCGGAGGTTGTGCCGCTTGACGGGCGGCGGGGCGTCGGGCTGGG
>JAJBTG010000234.1:356-2801 GCA_020860985.1 Oscillospiraceae bacterium | reverse complement strand
GGTGCCTTATGAGCTGCTTGACGCCGTTGTACTCTACGAAGCGGACGCGCCGCCGGATGTTGTTCCGCTCGATGAGCCGCGCGAACCGGTTGAGTTCGATGTACCCGATGAAGCGGACGAGCCGCCGGATGTTGTTCCGCTTGATGAACCGCTCGACGTACCGCTCGATGATGAGCTTGAATTACCCGCCGATGCCGCGCCTGTCGGCAATATTGTGGTAAGCGGCGCAGGCGTTATTGTCTGCGTCGTAGGCATAACTGTAGGAACCGCCACGGTAGCCGCCGGCGTGGGCGCGGGGGTTTCCTCGGGCACGTTCATGCTTTCCTTTACAATGTAGCTGCCAAATCCCACCGCCGCGACACACGCCGCGCATATCGCGCACACTATCGCGACCTTAGTTTGTCTTTGACGCTTTTTCTTTATATTTCTTCTTCGTTCAATCTCCGAGAGCTGCTTCTGCTTTTCAGCCATCATCTTTTCCATCTGCTCACGGCGCTTGATTTCATTTTCGTCCAGAAATTCCTCTTCTTCCTCTTCCGGAGTTTCAACCTCTGCTGTCGGTTCTTCTTCAAATTCCGCTCCGCAAAACTCGCATTTGGTTGTTCCGTCGGGAAGTTCGGCTCCGCATATCTTACATAACATAATACTTTCCTCCGATTTTATCCTTTACATATACCCTATTATATTATTTTCCTTATTTCAAGTCAATAACCGTAATATTATTTCTGTATTAAAATAAAAATACATTGCGGCTCAATTGAGGCGCTTCTATTCCTTCTCATACATATATTCTTCCAACTTTTCAATGACTTCAATATTTTTACATCCCGCTATATATCCGAGAGTACACGCCGCTATCGGAACCGCGAGCATCAAAGCCGCGGAATACCACGTCATCATGCCGTGCGACAGTCCCATAATTCCGTTATAGGGGAACGACCAGAAATAAAACACGACATTTACCACAGTGGGAAAAACCCCTACTATTCCGTCGTCCACGCGGAACGCCGTCCATACGTATTCAAACAGTAAAAATAATATAAGCGTTACCGCCGAAATCACCACGCCGAACAGCACTCCCTTTATTTTGCTCGGTTTAAGCGGAGTATACGGCTTATTGTCAAGCACGGCAAATCTCTTAGCCCTTACATACAGCCTACCGAAATTTACGGCTATAAATACCACGGACAGTATCTCCTTCCAGACCGGTTGGGAAAGAAAATACCAAAACGCCACCATTCCGAAAACAAATATGGCACCCGACGCCGCAAGCTGCATAAGCAGCATACTTATATACTGGTATCTGATTGTGATTTTCATTGAATCTCTCATTTTAGTTCTTAGCCTTTCCGCCCGCAAAAAAATATTTCAGTCCTACCGCGGGCAGATAAGACCCATAAAAATCCCTTAGCGCACGCTCCTGCCCGCCAACATTCCCGAGGACCATGCCCACTGCAAATTATATCCTCCGCAGTCACCGTCTATATCGAGGACCTCGCCGACCGCATACAATCCCGAAACCAATTTTGATTCCATTGTATTCGGATTAAATTCCGAGGTTATCGCGCCGCCCTTCGTTACCTGCGCGTTATTCCAGGACATTGTTCCTGTAATTTTAAAGCGCCACGCTTTCATCGTTTTTGCAGTCATTTCAATATCCCGTGCGGTAAGGGTTTCCGCGCTGCGGGATAGCGGCTCAATTTTCAGATATTTCAAGAGCGCTTGTCCCACGCGCTTATTCAGCACGCCGACAAAAAAGTTTTCCAACGTTATCTTCGGCGCCGAGTATACGCGCTCCGTAAGCATTTCCGTAAGCTGCTTTGCGGAGTATTCGGGAATTATGTCAAGGTCAATAAATTCCTGCCCGTTAAGCCTTGATGAAATCGAAAAAATCGGCGGGCCGGACAGACCGTATTCGGTAAAGAGTATTTCCCCTCTTTCGATGGTTTTTCCAAGCTTTACCGAGCCTTGAATTTTTATTCCTGTCTGATTCTTAACAACATCGGTTTCCGTTTTTATCTGAACAAGCGACGGTCTTAATTCAGTTATTCTGTGACCGAAGCTTTTCAATATATCGTATCCGCTTCCGTTTGAGCCGAGATCGGGAGCCGCCTTCCCGCCCGACGCGACTATTACCGCGTCAAAGGAAAACTTTTCTCCGCTGTAGAGCATAAGCGAAAAGCCGTTCTTGTTTTTCGATACGGAACGAACCTCCGACTTTGTTTTTACTGTAACTCCAAGCTCCTCTATTCTCATTCTCAGCACGTCCAGCACTGCCGATGCCTGGTCGGAATATGGATATACCTTGCCGTTTTCCTCTTCCTTATGCCAAATTCCCAGCTCACGGAAAAACTCAAGCGTTTCATAAACCCAAAAACGGCTCACTGCGCCCCTTATAAACTTAGGATTTTGTCCGTAATAATTAGCTTCGGACGCGTTTACATT
>JAJBTG010000234.1:0-295 GCA_020860985.1 Oscillospiraceae bacterium | reverse complement strand
ACGTCGCTGCCGACCTCCGCCGCCGCTATCGCCGCCGTAAGTCCCGACGCTCCTCCGCCTATTATTGCTGTTCTCATCAATCCCTAACCTCCGGTTTGAATTTTTCAGACCTTTCCCGACTTTTTCTTTGACTCATATTCCTCTATATACTCCATTGAAATCGCCCTGACAATCGCCACAATCGGAACGGATAAAAGCATCCCCAAAAAGCCGAAAAGCGTTCCCCCAACCGATACCGCGAGTATGATAATCCGCGGACTGATCGCCAATGAGCTGCCCATGATTTTCGGTCCCA
>JAJBTG010000242.1:2733-5171 GCA_020860985.1 Oscillospiraceae bacterium | reverse complement strand
CTATAGTATATCATACTTTTTGAGGAATTACTACTGTTTTTTTTGAATTTTTTGTAAAAGTTTTGAAATTCATTTGCGGGATCGTTGGTTATATTTAATAAGGAGGGGCTTTGCCCCTTATTGAATTTTTAAACGTCTTAGTTTGCCACGGTCTTGACCTTTCGGATTTTTCCGAAAGGTCTTTTTACCGTTGAGATAAATGTCCGGGGTTCGGATATTTATCGTTTTTGTTCATAAAATATTCATAAACAAAACACATTTTATTCATTGACATTTGCGTAAAAACGAGTATAATAACAGGTGAAAGGTCAAAGAAAGTCAAAGCCAAAGAGGTGATCGCATGGGTATGAGTGACAGAATAGAAGCCTTTATAATGGAGCTTCTGAAGGAGGAGCCGGACCAATGGCTGGAGCTTAGACGAAACGAGCTTGCATCGGTCTTTAACTGCGTACCGTCGCAGATAAGCTATGTGATTTCAACCCGCTTCTGTCCGGAACGAGGATATATCGTTGAATCACGCAGGGGCGGAAGCGGATATTTGCGGATACGCCGCATGGACGCTGACGCGGAAAATCCTATACGCAGGATATTGCAGTCTATCGGAGGCAGCCTGGATTATCCCACGGCGAAAGCGTATACGGAGTATCTTGCGGGTACCGAGGCGATAGACGGTAAAACGGCAAGGCTTATTTTAAGCGCGGTTTCGGATAATTCGCTTACGTTAAATCAGCCGGAAAAGGATAGAATAAGAGCGGGCATAATGAAAAATATGCTCGCGGCGAGCGTTGTAACTATTTAAACATATAGGAGCGGCGCGGGGGAAAACAATCCCTATAAGAGCTGCTTCGCTACAGAGTAAAAGCAGAAAGGATGAGGAATTATGTATGATTTATTTTCAGATTTTTTTGACGCGTTTGATATTTTTTCGCAGCCGGTAAAATGCAGTGAGGAGAAGAAATGTCCGGTTTGCGGAAGAACATATTCGGAATTTGCCCGCACCGGTAAATTCGGCTGCGGCGAATGCTACAGAACATTTCGCCGGTCGGCGGCGGAGGTTCTAAGACAGGTTCATTCCACAGCCGAGCATACCGGAAAGATTCCGTCGAAGTCCGGCGACGCACTGAAGAAGAAATGCAGATACGAATCTCTTAAAGCGGAGCTTCGCGACGCGGTGAAAAATGAGGAGTATGAGCTTGCGGCGAAGCTGCATAAGGAAATAAGAGCAATGGAAAACGAGATAAAATAAGAGGGGAGCAAGAAATATGATTTGGTATGAGAACAACGATAATGATATAGCGGTTTCAACAAGAATACGCCTTGCGAGAAATCTCGACGGCACTCCGTTCCCGAACGCTTTGAAGGACACAGGGGAGGCGGCGGACAAAATCAAGAACGCAATCCTGAAGAGCAATTCAACTCTCGGAAAGGATTTTCAATTCATCAATCTTGATTCCGTCAGCGGCGACGAAAAGCAGTCGCTTGCGGAGGAGCATCTTATAAGTCCGCAGATGCTTGACGGAACCGGCAAATCGGTGCTTATAAATAAGGACAGAACCATGAGCATTATGCTTATGGAGGAGGACCATATACGTTTGCAGATTATAAAGGACGGTCTTGTGATTGACGAGGCGTACAGCCTCGCCGACAAGGTGGACGATGTTATCGAGGAAAGTGTTGCATACGCGTTCGACGAGGAATTCGGTTATCTGACCGCCTGCCCGACAAACGCCGGAACGGGATTGCGCGCGTCGGTAATGCTTCATCTTCCGGCGCTTACAATGACGGAGAGCATAGGACGCGTTATAAGCTCGGCAAGCAATGTCGGAATTGCGGTAAGAGGTCTTTACGGAGAGGGAACACGCGCATACGGTAATTTGTATCAATTCTCCAATCAAATAACCATGGGACTAAGTGAAAGAGAAATACTCGACAAGCTGAAGAATATAGTAAATCAGATAATCGAAATGGAGAAAAAGGCGAGGTCTGCGCTTATGGAGCAGAATAGGGACGCTTTGGAGGATAAGCTGTACCGCTCTTACGGAACACTCAAATATGCGCGGAGCATATCCTCTGCGGAGGCAAAATCCCTGCTGTCGGAGGTTTTGCTCGGACTCGGATTGGGCATACTTCCGAAGGACGTAAAGCTTACCCCGATAGAATGTATGGTAAAGACTGCTCCGTCGTTTATCGGAGCGAAGCTGACGCCTGCGGAACGCGACAGAAAGCGCGCCGAATTTATAAGAAATAATATTTAAAGCAGAAAATTAAGTTACACTAAATAACGCACTCGGATTTAGCTCGCGCTGAATTACGCGGAGCATATCGGAGTGCTGCGGAAAGGAGATTGTAATTATGTTATTTTCAAATTTTACGGAAAAAGCGAGAATTTCAATTAAAGAAGCGCATGACTGCGCCGCCGAATTGGGACACAATTATAT
>JAJBTG010000242.1:1787-2723 GCA_020860985.1 Oscillospiraceae bacterium | reverse complement strand
TCTTATTGACGGACTGCTCCGCGAGAACAGCGGAGTAGCGGCAAAGGCGCTTGAAAAATACGGATTAACGTCGGATATAGTGGTTTCCAAGATTAAGGAATACATCGGCACCAACGCTCCGCTCGATAAAAACACGGAGCTTCCTCTTACGCCGAGAACGAAGCGTATTCTCGAAATAAGCGCTATGGAGGCTCGCCGTCTCGGACACAGCTATATCGGAACCGAGCATATCCTGATGGCGATTATCCGCGACGGAAACGGCGTTGCGGCGAGAATTATGGTGGATTCGGGAATAAATCTTGCCGCGTTTTATAACGATATTGTACGCTCGATTGAGGGCGGCATGGAGATTGAGCAGCAGGGCGGAAATTATTCCTCCGCGCCGTCAAACTCCTCAACACCGCCGCTTGCCCAGTTCGGACGCGATTTTACGGCGCTTGCGCGTGACGGAAAATTTGATCCCGTAATAGGCAGGTCGGATGAAATCGACAGAGTAATCCAGATTTTATCGCGCAGAACAAAGAATAATCCGTGCCTTATCGGTGAACCGGGCGTGGGAAAAACGGCTGTAATCGAGGGACTTGCTCAGAGGATTGCTTCGGGCGATGTTCCGGAGCCGTTGAAGTCAAAACGTCTTGTTGCGATGGATTTGTCCGGTATGGTTGCCGGAGCGAAGTACAGAGGTGAGTTTGAGGAGCGTTTGAAAAAGGTTATAAACGAGGTGCTTGAGGCGAAGAATGTCGTTATGTTCCTTGACGAAATCCATACCATTGTAGGCGCGGGCAGCGCGGAAGGCTCGATAGATGCGTCGAACATTTTAAAACCGTTTCTTACGAGGGGAGAGCTTCAGCTCATAGGCGCGACGACCTTAAAGGAATACAAGAAATATATTTAGAAGGACGCGGCGCTTGAAAGACGTTTTCAGCCGGTAACCGG
>JAJBTG010000242.1:0-1777 GCA_020860985.1 Oscillospiraceae bacterium | reverse complement strand
CGCACCACAGCGGAACGATAACCGACGGTGCATTAAAGGCGGCGGCGGAAATGTCGGCGCGGTATATAACCGACAGATTTCTGCCTGACAAGGCAATCGACCTGATTGATGAAGCTTCTTCTAAAAAACGCTTGGGTTCACAGACTGAACCGCCCGAATTAAAGAGCAGGGAGGACAGCCTTGAAAAGCTTCAAAGTGAAAAGCAGGAAGCAATCACAGCGCAGGATTTTGAAAAGGCGGCTAAGCTCCGCGATGAGGAAAAGGTTTTAAAGGAAGAGATTGAAAAGCTTACCTCGGACTGGAAGGGCAGCGGAACATCGTCCGGGCTTGTTGTGAATGAAAACGACATAGCGCGTATACTTGCCGATTGGACGCATATTCCCGCGGAGAAGCTTAAGCAGGAGGAAAGCGAAAAGCTTAAAAATCTTGAGCAGCTTCTGCATGAGCGTGTAATAGGTCAGAACGAAGCGGTTACGGCGGTCGCGAAAGCGATAAAGCGCGGAAGAGCCGGCTTAAAGGACCCTAAGCGTCCGATAGGTTCGTTCCTGTTCTTGGGTCCTACAGGAGTAGGTAAAACGGAGCTTTCAAAAACGCTTGCGGAAACGATGTTCGGAAACGAGAATGCGCTTATAAGAGTTGATATGTCCGAATATATGGAGAAGCATGCGGTTTCAAAATTCATCGGTTCGCCCCCGGGATATGTAGGATTCGAGGAGGGCGGTCAGCTTACCGAAAAAATAAGGAAAAATCCGTATTCGGTTATCTTGTTTGACGAGATTGAAAAGGCTCACCCCGATGTGTTCAATATTATGCTGCAAATTCTCGACGACGGTATTTTAACCGACGCGCAGGGCAGAAAGGTCGATTTTAAGAACACCGTGATTATAATGACCTCAAATTTGGGCGCGAAGGAGATATTGGGCAACATGGGCTCAAGGCTCGGCTTCAAAAATGAGGAAGGCTCCGGCGCGGTAAGCGAGCATGATAAGATTAAGAATAAGGTTATGGAGGAGGTTAAGCGTGCGTTTAAGCCGGAATTTCTGAATAGAATAGATGAAATCATCGTATTCGACCGCCTTACGGAGGATAACATCAAGGACATTGCAAGGCTTATGCTTAAATCTCTTACAAAGCGTTTGAGTGATAATGAAATCACAGCGGAATTTACGGACGAAGCCGTTGCGAAAATCGCAAAGGAGGGATTTGATCCCGTATACGGCGCAAGACCGCTGAGGCGCGCAATCCAAAATAAGATTGAAGATATGCTTTCGGAAGAAATAATAGACGGAAATATTTCATCGGGAGATAAAATAACCGTAAATGCCGTAGACGATAAGTTCACAATCGAAAAATCAGCAATGACTGCATAGTGAAGTGACAAGGGAAAATTATGGTTAAGGCGTTCAATAAGGGGCGAAGCCCGGTCATTCAACGTTTCCGGCGGGAGCTTTGATTTGTTTGCAAATCAAAGCTCCCGCTGCTCTTTACTTATTTATCAATTCCCCGATATTATTAATTTGAATGGAAATAGTTCCGTCCTCGTTATTGATTATATCTATATATTTCCCGTCGCGGTAGTACTCGGCGGGGAATGAAAGCTCCACGCCTATATCGGTTGAAAGCTTTACGTTAGAGCCGATTTTCTTTGTTACGTAGCTGTTCATCTCAACCTTTTCCGGAACATTCGCGTCCTCGATTTTTTCCATAAACTCCTGCCGCATAACAGGTCTGCCGTCGAATATGGATTTTGCCATTTCCTCCGGTTCTATGTATTCGC
>JAJBTG010000096.1 GCA_020860985.1 Oscillospiraceae bacterium | reverse complement strand
GTTATAATAGTATATTATAGAGCAAATTAAGAATGTAAAAATATGAAAAATAACAATACAAATTCTACAAGCTTTATTCGAACAGACCGCGCTTTAGCGTCCATCAGCAGGGGCTTCGGCGTATCTGCATTGAAAATTGAAAGGACTGTGAATATGAAATTATTGCTAATGTCCATAAGAGCCGGATACGGGCATCATTCAACGGCTAAGGCTATTATGGAGCAGTTTGAAAATAACGGATTTGAATGTGAGATGCTCGATATTTTCGATTACATAAACCGTCATCTCGGAAACTCTATTCAGGACGGCTATCTGCTGTCCACAAAATATCTGTCCGAAACCTACGGAAAGGTGTACGGCAGGTTTACCAAAAAGGACGAGCCTTACGACAAGCATTCGATTATAGGACTTCTGTCGGCACTTGTGTCGAAGAAGCTTGAAAAGTATGTTACGGATTTTAATCCCGACCTTATAATAGGCACGCACAGCTATGCCGGAGTGGTAATGAGCATATTATCGTCGTGCGGAATTGTTACCTGCCCGACAATAGGAATCGTTACCGATTTTACCGTTCATCCCTTTTGGGAAAGCACACTTTTGGATTACTATGTAATTCCCGATATGCTTCTGTCATATGAGATGTGTAAGAAGGGTATACCGCAGGAAAAGCTGCTGCCCATGGGAATCCCGATACGCAGTCAATTTGCGATGAAAACGGATAAGCGTCAAGCGCGAGAGAGCCTAATGATTGGTGATAAGAAAACCATTCTTGTTATGATGGGTTCAATGGGCTACGGAAATATGAAAAAAATGCTTATAGAAATGGACGAGTATCCGGCGGATTTTCAGATTATATGCGTATGCGGCTCAAACAAAAAGATGAAAGCGGATATAGATGAATATTCATGGAAAAAATCGGTGTATACCTACGGCTTTGTCGATAATGTGGATATTATGATGGATGCCGCCGATTTTATAATTTCAAAGCCGGGCGGACTTACCACTTCGGAAACGCTTGCAAAGGAGCTTCCGATGATTGTCATAAATCCGCTTCCCGGACAGGAGGACAGAAATCTGAATTTTCTTGTCAATAACGGCGCGGCTATAATGGTAAACAATACATATACCATTTCCGAAGCGCTTCACCAGCTTTTAAGCTGCCAATGGTGCGTTGACCTCTTAAAGGAAAGCGTTAAGCGGCTTGGGAAACCGAACGCCGCCGCGAGCCTCTATGAATTTGCCGCCAAAAATTTGTTGGCAAATTCAACGGAAACGGAAAATTCTCTGCCGTTAAGATAATTTAATATACCGGCATCGGAGGTGAAACCGAAAATTAATTTGTAGCTGTAGAGCGTGTGATAATTTTCGGTTTTTTTTGCGCCGTATTTTACATCGCCCGCGAGCGGATGCCCTATATAGGCAAGCTGGGCGCGTATCTGATGAGTTCTGCCGGTGAGCAGCTCCACCTCGACAAGTGAGGATTTTTTATTTCCGGCGATAACTCGGTAGCGCGTTTTTATGGGTTTTGCGTCCTTTGAAGCCGTGTCGGAAACGGAAACTATTTTTTCGCCGCGCGTAAGATATGATGACAGCTCGTCATAGTCCTTGGGGCGTCCCTCAACGATGCAGAGATACAGCTTTTTAATTTCGCGCTTTTTGATTTTTTCGTTGATTATACGGAGAGCGGCGGCGTTTTTCGCCGCGATGATTATACCGCCGGTGTTGCGGTCAAGGCGGTTGCAGAGGGCGGGGGAGAAGCTATGCTCGTTATCGGGGTCGTATTCGCCCTTTTCAAACAGATAGCTTTGTATGCGGTATATAAGAGTGTCCTTTGTGCCGCAGTCGTCCGCGTGGACAACGGTTCCGACCTCCTTGTCGATGAGAAGAATGTTTTCATCCTCAAAGATTATTTTCAGATTTGGCTTTATCGGAATGAATTTTTTTGGCTCGCTGAAAAATTCGTCCTTGAAATAAAGCGACAGAGTGTCGCCCGCTTGCAGCGTATAATCGCCCTGCTTGACGTGCTTTCCGTTTACGCGCACACAGTTTTTTCTGAGTCCTTTGTACAGCATACCGGAGGGAATATCCATATATTTTGTCAAAAATTTGTCAAGTCGCTGGTTTGCGTCGTTCTCGTTTACAGTAAGCTCTCTCAAAAAAATCACCGCCTAAAATCAAAAAAATGCTATATCGCTATTGTATCACAGATTAATTTGTGATACAATAATTAAATACGAAAAAATCACGTTTTTTGAAAAAGAAAACAAATCGCCGCTTTAAGTGTTCGATTAAAGGAAAGTCCGAGCTTTAATCGACCCGCTCAAAAATGCGGCAAATATTACATATTAGGAGGAATTAACATGGGACTATTCGGAGGCGGCTATAATAAGCCGGGCAAGGGTGTTGACAAGAACGCGCCGAAAAAGAAAGGCTTTTTTCTGTACTGGGATATTCTGATACAGAAATTCGTAAAATTTTTACAGCTGAACAGCTTGTATTCTGTGGTAAGCATAATATGGATTGTGCTTCTTTATTTTTTCGCAACGGTTGCTCTTTCGGGTCATATGTCCGCTATGTCCGAAATGGTCACGGGAGCGCAGATTGACGCGACAACCAACGAGAATCTTATAAGCGCGATGGTTTTCGGATTGTGCGCTATGTTCGCTGTAGGCGTTTTTATGCTGTGGGGTTCGGGTCCCGCGTCGGCTTCGTTCTCATATATAGTGAGGTGCTTTACGCGCGGCGAGCACGCATGGATTGTCAGCGACGGACGGGATAAATTTAAGGAAAATTTCAAACAAGGCATAATCGTTACGATAATCGACGCGGTCATTCTTGTTTTCGGCACAAACGCGTTGTATTTCTATTATTCGGCGTATATCACATACGGCAATATGGTGTGGATGATTTTGTGCTATATCGCGTTTTTGCTGATATTTGTTTATACCATGATACATCCGTATCTGTATCAGATTATGGTCACGTTTGAATGCTCGATAGGTCAGCTTTATAAAAACGCGGTTCTGCTTACACTTGCGAATTTGCCGATAAATTTCTTGCTTACTCTGATTGAAGCGCTGTTGGTTTTTCTTTCGTTCATGATATTCAGTCCGGCAATTGCGATATTGTTCACTCTGATTTTGGGACCGTGCATTATGCGTTTCCCGGGTGAGTTTTACGCGGCGCGCGTAATAGAGCGCTCAATAATAAAGGATATGAAACAAAAAAATCCGCCTGTGCAAATCACGTATTTGGAGGAAGACGAGGTATGATTTTAGGTGAGTACGATATTGCGGTTATAGGCGGCGGCCATGCAGGAATAGAAGCAGCGCTCGCTTCGGCAAGACTCGGAATGAAAACGGTTATGTTTTCGATAAGCCTTGATGCGATAGGAAATTTGCCCTGTAATCCGAGCATTGGCGGAACGGCAAAGGGACATCTCGTGCGTGAAATCGACGCGCTCGGCGGGGAGATGGGCAAGGCGGCGGACGCGACATTTATTCAATCTAAGATGCTTAATCGAGGCAAGGGTCCGGCTGTCCATTCCTTTCGCGCGCAAATCGACAGGAAGAAATATCATGCCGAAATGAAACGCCGCGTTGAGGAGCAGGAAAATTTGCAGGTAAAGCAGGCGGAGATAGTAGATATAAGGATTGAGGATGGGCGCGTTTGCGGCGTCGTAACGCATACGGGTACGGAATATTCCGTAAAGGCGGTTATAGCGGCGACGGGAACATATCTCAAAGGGAAAATACTTATCGGCAGCTATTCGCGCGAGAGCGGGCCGGACGGAATGTTTCCGGCAAACAAGCTGTCGGAAAATCTTCGCAGGATTGGCGTTGAGCTTGTTAGGTTTAAAACAGGAACTCCGGCAAGAATTCATGCCGACACCCTTGATTTTGACAAAATGGAGGTCGAAACGGGGGATGAAAGGATAGTCCCGTTTTCGTTTGAAACCGAAAATACCGGTGAAAACAAGGTGGTATGCCACCTTGTTTACACAAATGAAAAAACGCATAAAATCATAATGGATAATCTGGAGCGTTCCGCCATGTACGGCGGGATGGTCGAGGGAGTGGGACCGAGATACTGTCCGTCGATAGAGGACAAGGTTGTCAAGTTTCATGATAAGCCGAGGCATCAGCTTTTTATAGAGCCGATGGGGTTGGACACAAAGGAAATGTACGCGCAGGGATTTTCAACAAGCCTTCCCGAGGATGTTCAGCTTGAGATGTACCGCTCGATAAAGGGCATGGAAAATGTTGAAATAATGCGCAGTGCATACGCGATTGAGTATGATTGCTGCGACCCGCGCCAGCTTCGGGCGACGCTTGAGTTTAAGAATATATCCGGACTTTACGGTGCGGGTCAGTTTAACGGAACGTCGGGCTACGAGGAGGCAGCGGCGCAGGGATTGATTGCGGGAATTAACGCCGCGCTGAAATTAAAGGGTGAGGAGCCGCTTATTCTTGACCGCTCGGACGGATACATCGGCGTTCTGATTGACGACTTAATTACAAAGGGAACAAATGAGCCGTACAGAATGATGACCTCACGCTCGGAATACAGATTGCTTCTCAGACAGGATAACGCGGACGAGCGCCTTACGCCGTTCGGGTACAGAGTGGGTCTTATAAGCGAGGAAAGATACCAAAAATTACAGCTGAAGCTAAAGCAGGTCAATGATGAAATCGAAAGAATTTCTTCCGTTGTAATTCCGCCGAAAACCGCCAACCCTATTTTGGAAAAGTACGGAACAGCGCCCGTAAAAACGGGAATCCGTTTAAGCGATATGCTAAAGCGTCCCGAGCTTGATTATGAAAAGCTTGGAGAAATAGACGAGAATCGTACTCAATTGCCGGACGCAGTTACGGAACAGGTTGAAATTAAGCTGAAATATGACGGGTATATCCAACGGCAAATAGCGCAGGTTGAACAGTTTAAGAAGTTGGAATCCAAGCGGCTGCCGGAAAATCAGGACTATTCGGATATACACGGTCTGCGGCTTGAGGCAAGGCAAAAGCTCAATAAGGTTCAGCCTAAGTCCATCGGGCAGGCATCCAGAATATCGGGAGTTTCCCCGTCGGATATATCCGTGCTGATTGTATGGCTTGAGTCGTTGAAAAGATAACTAAAAGTAAGATGTCCCCCGCCTCTATAGGCGGCGGGTTCCACTTACTTT
>JAJBTG010000159.1 GCA_020860985.1 Oscillospiraceae bacterium | reverse complement strand
CGTTGTTTAAGACCTTTGCAAATGTTGATGCGTTCCCGCTGTGCATCCGTTCAAAGGACGTGGACGAGATAGTAAATACCGTAAAGCTTATAGCCGGCTCCTTCGGAGGAATTAATCTTGAGGATATTTCAGCTCCGAGATGTATAGAGATTGAGCGCAGACTAAAGGAGGAATGCGACATTCCCGTATTCCACGACGACCAGCACGGCACGGCGGTTGTTGTTTTGGCATCCGTGCTTAACGCGCTGAAGGTTGTCGGAAAGGATATAACGAAAATAAAGGCGGTGGTAAACGGCGCCGGCTCGGCGGGCATGGCAATAACAAGATTGCTCGTGTCGCGCGGATTGAAAAATGTTATCATGTGCGATAAATTCGGCTCGCTTTATCGCGGGAACCCGCAGATGAACCCGGAGCAGATTAAGCTTGCGGAGCTTACAAATCCCGAAAATATAGATTGTGATTTAAAGGAAGCGCTCAAGGACGCGGATTTATTTATAGGCGTGAGCGCACCGAATATCGTGGACGGGGAAATGATAAAATCGATGGCGGCGGACCCGATTATTTTCGCCATGGCAAACCCCGTTCCCGAGATTATGCCCGATGCGGCAAAGGCGGCGGGAGCAAGAGTAATCGGAACGGGACGCTCGGATTTCCCGAATCATATTAATAATGTGCTTGCGTTCCCCGGAATATTCCGTGGCGCGTTGGACGTTCGCGCAAGCGATATAAATGACGAAATGAAGATAGCGGCTGCGGAAGCAATCGCCGGAATAATAAGCGATGACGAGCTTAATGAGGACTATATAATACCGGACGCTTTCGATAAGCGCGTATGCGAATATGTCGCGAAGGCGGTTGGCGAGGCAGCGAAAAGTACGGGAATAGCGAGGATTTAACCGGGCAATATTAACTAAAAGTAAGATGTCCCCCGCATCATAGTCGGCGGGTTCCACTTACTTTTTTCGGTGGCGGTACAATCCGCCGCTGAAACGTTGAATGACGGGGCAAAGCCACTTATTGAATATTATTTAAGGAGGATGATAATCAGATGAAGAAAATAGGAATCTTGACGAGCGGCGGCGACTGCCAGGGACTTAACGCGGCGATACGCGGAGTTGCAAAGGCGCTGTATGAAGAAGCGGGCGGCGATGTTGAAATTTACGGTATTCAAAACGGCTACCGCGGACTTATTCACGGGGATTACAAAAAAATGAAGCAGTCTGATTTTTCCGGTATTTTAACCATCGGCGGAACAATTCTCGGAACATCGCGTCAGCCGTTTAAGGAAATGCGCGTTATTGACAATGAAACGAGCATTGACAAGGTTAAGAACATGAAGGATAATTATCGGAAAATGGGACTTGACTGTCTTGTAATTCTCGGCGGAAACGGCACTCACAAGACCGCTAATTTGCTGAGCGAAGAGGGACTTAATGTTGTAAGTATGCCAAAAACCATCGATAACGACGTATGGGGAACGGAAATGACATTCGGTTTTCAGAGCGCGCTTAATATCGCGACGCAGGTTATCGACGGTATTCATACGACTGCGACCTCGCACGGACGTATATTTATAGTTGAGGTAATGGGGCACAAGGTAGGTTGGCTGAATTTATACGCCGGAATAGCGGGCGGCGCGGATATAATATTGCTGCCGGAAATACCGTATGATATAGATAAGATTGCGGAGGTTATAGACAAGCGCGAAAGAGCCGGAAAGCAGTTTTCGATTCTTGCCGTAGCCGAGGGCGCTCTCTCAAAGGAGGAGTCGGCAATGAAAAAGAAAGAGTTCAAGGTGGCGAGGGCAAACATGAAGTACCCGTCGATTTCATATAAAATCGCGGAGGAGCTTGGAGATAAAACGGGACATGAAATACGAGTTACCGTTCCCGGACATTTTCAGCGCGGAGGAAGTCCGTGCGCGTATGACAGAGTTCTCTGCACACGCTTCGGCGCAGCAGCGGCAAGGCTGATTATGAATGAGCAGTACGGATTCATGGTAGCGCTGCAAAATGAAAAAATAGTTCCGGTTCCGCTCGGGGAAGTTGCGGGCAAGCTTAAAAAGGTTCCCGTTGATTGTGAGGAAATCAGAGCGGCAAAGGATATAGGAATATCTTTCGGAGATTAATGTAAAGGGGATAAATCATGGACAGAGTGGCAAAGGCGGTTGAATTATTTAAGTCAGGTTATAATTGCTCACAGGCTGTGGTAGGCGCGTATTGCGATGCGTTCGGAATGGATTTTGATACTGCAATGAAGGCGTCGGAGGGGTTCGGCGGCGGAATGGGCAGAATGCGTCTAACCTGCGGAGCGGTTTCGGGAATGGCAATGCTTGCCGGACTGAAGTACAGCAAGGCGAAAGCCGGAGATACGGAAACCAGGACGCTTGTTTATAAAGCGGTTCAGGAAATGGGAAAGGAATTTGAGAGCATGAACGGCTCGGTTATATGCGGCGACCTTTTGGGTATAAACAAGCCAAAGGACAACGGGGCCAAGCCTACTCCGCGAACGGAGGAGTTTTATAAAAAGCGCCCGTGCGCGGGATGCGTTGAGGACTGTGCCGCGCTCGTTGAAAAATATTTGATGAATGAATAATTTTTCGGGAGCATAGGACGTTTATGCTCTTAGCATTACCGTTTTCATGCGAGATTTTTTGCATTTTATACAAAATCCGAGGGGAACAGTTGACTGGGATAGAGGTTATGTGATATACTGTAAAAAGTGGATTTAAAGGAGGAGTAAAAGATGTCGTACAAAGAAATGACAAAGGAAGAGCTGCTTAATGAAAGAAATGAGATTTCAAGGCAGTATGAAGATTTGAAAGCGAGAGGATTAAAGCTCGATATGTCGAGAGGAAAGCCGAATACGGAGCAGCTTGATATTTCAATGGGAATGATTGATGCTCTTGCGTCCACGCATAAGCTTGTGGGCGAACAGGGGATTGACTGCCGTAATTACGGCGTGCTTGACGGTATTATAGAAGCTAAAAGACTTCTGAGTGAAATGATAGAATGTCCTGTTGACAATATAATAATTTACGGAAATTCAAGTCTTAATGTAATGTATGACACAGTTGCGCACTCCATGACGCATGGAGTTATGGGCTCGACTCCGTGGGCTAAGCTTGACAAGGTTAAGTTTTTATGCCCCGTTCCGGGTTATGACAGACATTTTGCAATTACCGAGTTTTTCGGTATCGAAATGATAAATGTTCCTCTTAATGACGACGGACCGGATATGGATATGGTTGAGAGGCTTGTTTCGGAGGATGAATCGATAAAGGGTATATGGTGTGTTCCGAAGTATTCAAACCCGACGGGGGTTTCGTATTCGGACGAAACTGTGCGCCGATTTGCGCGCTTAAAGCCGGCGGCGGAGGATTTCAGAATTTATTGGGATAACGCTTATTGTATTCATCATCTCTATGACGACGACCGCGACCATATTCTCGAGATACTTGAGGAATGCGCAAAGGCGGGAAATCCCGACATGGTATATAAATTCTGCTCGACATCAAAGGTAACATTCCCGGGTTCGGGTATCGCGGCTATTTCCGCGTCAAAGGCGAACCTTGAATTTATAAAGAAGCAGCTTACCGTTCAAACTATCGGACACGACAAATTAAACCAGCTTCGTCACGTCCGTTTCTTCGGCGATTTCAACGGTATGCTTGAGCATATGAAAAAGCACGCCGAAATTTTAAGACCGAAGTTTAAGATTGTGCTGGACTCGCTTAATAATGAATTGGGCGGATTGGACATAGCTGCATGGACAAATCCAAAGGGCGGATATTTTATATCCTTCAATACGCTTGACGGCTGCGCAAAGAGGGTTGTATCGCTATGCAAGGAGGCCGGAGTTGTTATGACTGCCGCCGGAGCGACATACCCCTACGGCAAGGACCCGCATGATTCAAATATTCGTATCGCGCCGACATATCCCTCAAATGAGGAATTGCAAGAGGCTTGCAGAGTATTTGTTACATGCGTTAAGCTCGCAAGCATCGACAAGCTGCTTGAAGCAATGTAATTTTTTATTTTTCGGAACATCTTAAATAGGAATAGGACATATTACTTAAACCCGCGCCAAAGGCGCGGGTTTAAGCTTTAAAAAAGTGCTCTTGAAAGCTCGTATTCAGGAGTTTTTTACATTAAGCCGGCGTGCTTTGAGGGAATCAGATAAAAAATACTTCGCTGTCGGGATAAATTAATTTGGTAAATTTAAGCTAAATTTAATATTTTAACACTATAATAGAAAATAAAACTAAATTAAATCGGCAGAAAGGAGATAAGCTTATGGCTAAAAAAATTTTAATTTTACTTACGTTGATTATGAGCCTTGCTTTGTGCGCGTGCGGCGGTCAAAGCGAGGAGACGGTCGAGGCGCCGGAGGTGACAGGTGAATTTTCCGTATCCGTGCTTGACGTCGGAAAGGCGGACGCTATTATTTTGCGCACGGCTAATCATACGGTACTTATTGACTGCGGCGAAAAGGGTGACGGAAAGGACATTCTCGAGAAATTGGCGGAAAACGGAATCGATAATATCGATTATCTTTTTATCACTCATTTTGACAAGGATCATGTAGGCGGTGCGGCTAAGCTGATAAACGGTATAAGCATAGATAACATAATCACGCCAAAGTATGAGGGAGTAAATAACGAGTACGAAAACTACATGGAGGCGGTAAGCGCAAAAGGAATATCGCCAAATGAGATTACGGAGAGCATGACGTTCACGCTTGACGATGTTTTGTTTGAGGTGTATCCGCCGCGGAAGAGCTATTACGCAGAGGGCGACAATGACTATTCGCTTGTGATAAGCGTAACTCACGGCGAGAATACATTCCTATTCGCGGGCGATGCGGAGGAGGAACGCTTGACGGAGCTATCAGGTCAGATGGATTTGTCGCATACATTTTTGAAGGTTCCGCATCACGGAAGATATAACAGCAACACCAAGCAATTTTTGCAAAGGGTTAATCCGCAGTATGCCGTCATAACGTGCAGCGAAAAAAATCCGCCCGAGGAGGAGGTTTTGGGTATTCTTTCGGCACTGGGAACGGAGGTTTACCTGACGGATAACGGCGATATTAACGCGGTGAGCGACGGAGTAAAGATAGAAATACAACAGTAAATATATAACGGCACCCGGCTTTTAGTCGGGTGCCATTCGTTAATTTGA
>JAJBTG010000140.1 GCA_020860985.1 Oscillospiraceae bacterium | reverse complement strand
CACTAGTTTTTTGTCAGTAATCAGAGTATTCCCAATTGCAGGAAAATCGCGGAGCTTTGCATGGAAAAAGAGGTAGGAATAGTTGTTTCCTCCGACGCGCATATTTCGTTTGATTTGGGAAATTATGATTCGGCGCTCGGTATGCTTAAGGAAATATCGTTTCCGGAAAAGCTTATTATGAACAGAAATTTGGCAGCGTTCGAGGAATTTATGAGCGTAAGAAAGCCGCTGTTTCAATGGAAAATGGGAGATTAGTATGATAAATAAAATACGCGCCGCCGCGAGGAATGTAAAGCTTAACGAGGAAATGAAAAATCATACCACGTTTAGAATAGGAGGTCCGGCGGATATATTCGTGAGCGCGGAAAGCGTTGATGAAATCAGGGATATTCTTGCAATTTGCAGGGAGAACGGAGAGTCGTGCATGGTAATGGGGAACGGCTCGAATATGCTTGTAAGCGATAAGGGTATACGCGGAGTGGTTTTGCAGGTCGACGGCAAATTATCGCAATGTAGAATAGACGGCGAAACGGTGTATGCCGAGGCGGGTATTCTTATGTCCGCGCTTGCGAAGCGGATTCTCGCGGCGGAGCTTACGGGATTTGAGTTTGCTTCGGGTATTCCCGGAACGCTCGGCGGCGGGATTTATATGAACGCCGGAGCGTATGGCGGCGAGCTTAAGGATATAATCAGGGAAGTAACATATATGGATGAAAACGGAGAAATCAGAACGGCGCATAATGCGGAGCTTGATTTCGGCTATCGCCACAGTATGTTTGAAACAAGAAAATGTGTTATTTTATCATGCGTTATGGAACTGAAAAAGGGTAACGCGGAGGAAATCCGAGCGCTGATGGCTGACTACACAAAGCGCAGAAATGACAAACAGCCGATTTCAATGCCGTCGGCGGGAAGCACATTCAAGCGCCCTGAGGGATATTTCGCCGGAAAGCTTATTCAGGATTCCGGTCTTATGGGATATTCCGTCGGTGGAGCGCAGGTGAGCGAGAAGCACGCCGGCTTTGTAGTAAATAAGGGCGGCGCGACCGCCGAGGACGTACTTAATTTGATAGAGTATGTACAGAAAACGGTCATGGATAAATTCGGTGTTCACCTTGAACCCGAGGTAAGACTGATAGGAGATAGGAACGGACAAAATTAAATTCACGCACCGGGAAGGGATAAGACAATGCAATATACAATCGTAACGGGTATGTCCGGATCGGGCAAAACAAGAGTAATAAGGTATTTGGAGGACATGGGATATTTCTGTATAGATAATATGCCTCCCGTTCTTATACCCAAATTTTCCGAAATGCTTACGTCGGTAAACGGAAAATTCAATAATGTGGCGCTTGTTATAGATATTCGCGTTGGCGATATGATAAACGAGTTGCTTGAGCAAATTCAAGTTTTAAAAGACAGCGGATATGACTGCCGCCTGCTGTATCTTGACGCGAACGATGAAACGCTTGTTAAACGCTATAAGGAAACGCGCCGACAGCATCCGCTTGAAAATTCAAACGGACTTCTCGCCGCGATACGCAAGGAACGAAAAATGCTTGAAAAGCTTTATATGGCGGCGGATAATGTAATTGACACCTCTAAATATTCCAATCAAACGCTTCTCAACAAATTAAAGGAAATTTACGCGCGCGATTCGGGACAGCAGCTTATTATAAATGTAATGGCGTTCGGCTTCAAATACGGTATGCCGCTTGACGCGGACCTTGTTTTTGACGTAAGATGTTTTCCGAATCCATTTTATGTTGACGAATTAAAGCATAAAACCGGAAACGACAAAGAGGTTCAGGATTATGTTTTGAGCTTTTCCACAGCGGTGGAGTTTCTTGAAAAGCTCAAGGACATGATGAAATTTATGATTCCGCTGTATATAGAGGAGGGCAAGGTTTCGCTTACAATCGCGATAGGCTGTACCGGAGGAAAGCACCGAAGCGTTACCATGACGAACAAGCTGGCGGAATATCTAAAGGAAAGCGGTTATGAGGTGAATGTTTCATACCGCGACCTCGGCAAGGAATAATATATGTTTGCCGTCCGCGCCGAGCGCGGGCGTACATAATCTCCGTATCCTATCTGCTCACAGCGGAACGGGGATTTTTCGATATGGATTGTGGGCGGATAGGCTATGGTAATATTATGAATTCTGATATTAAGGTGGCTGCAATCGGCGGCGGCACGGGACTTTCCACAATGCTGCGCGGATTGAAGCTGCATACGAGAAACATTACCGCCATAGTTACGGTGGCGGATGACGGGGGTTCATCTGGAATTTTGCGTAATGATTTGGGTATGCTGCCCCCGGGCGATGTGCGTAACTGCGTAAGCGCACTTTCGAACGTTGACCCCATGCTTGGTGAGCTTTTAAACTTCCGTTTTAAGGAGGGGTCGCTTGAGAGACACAGCCTGGGCAATCTGATACTTGCCGCGCTCAATGAAACCTCGTCGGGATTTGACGAGGCGGTAAAGAAGCTCAGTCGTATTACAAGCATTGTCGGAACGGTGTATCCGGTAACAAACGAAAACATACAACTCAGCGCGGTGCTGAAGGATGGGAAGCATATCGACGGAGAATCAAATATAGGAGTTCACCGAGAGAACAACGGAATAGATTATGTTTATCTTACGCCGGAACGCCCAAAGGCGGTAAGCGGCGTTATAAGCGCCATTAAAAAGGCGGACGTTATAGTTCTCGGACCGGGAAGTCTTTATACAAGCATAATCCCCAATTTGCTTGTGGACGGAGTTACCGAAGCGATTAAAAAGAGCAGCGCGATAAAGATTTACGTGTGCAATATTATGAGTCAGGCGGGCGAAACCGAGGGGTACACTCTCAGCGACCATCTTGAAGCGATAGAGCGCCATTCCTATCGGGGAATAGCGGATATAGTAATAGCGAACAATGCCGTTATACCGGAGAGCCTGAAGATAAAATATGCGGCGGAATACGCGCATATGGTTCCGATAGACGCTGATAAAATTACGGACAGATGCTCCGTTTTGCAGGGTAATCTTTTGCTTGTTAAAAACGAAAAAATCAGGCATAATTTCAGCCGCCTGTCGAGAACGATAATACAGGCTGCAAAAACAAGAAGATAAAAGGCTTTCCGCATACTCAACATAGCGTTTGCTGTGCAGCGTAAAGCGTGGCAGGATAACGGCGAAGCTGCACGGCAAGTTACAACGGTGCCTTTGCGGCGGATCGGCTTTTGAAATTGTGAAAGGAATAAACATTGCAGATATGTCATTTTCATCGGATATAAATGAAAGGATTTCGCAGCCGGAATTACAGTGCCCGAACTGCGCGGCGGCGGAGCTTGCGGGTGCGCTTCGCGTTGCGGGAAGAATTTCCGCGGATAAAATAAAATTTACAACCGAAAACAAGTCGGTTGCGGACAGAATAGGGCAGGATTTATCAGAGGGGTTCGGACTTGATTGCCACGTGCGGCGGCGTGACGGCTCCAGGGCTTATCAATTTCTTACGGATGATATTTACGAGGCGGAGAATATCATCGGGCGTATAATGTCGGACGATATTCTGCCGTTTGCCTGTTGCAGGGCGTCATACGTAAGGGGCGCGTTTTTGGGCGGCGGCTCCGTGTCAAATCCACAGAAAAGCTATCATCTTGAGTTTGATACGAAAAGTAAGGAGGAGGCGGAGTTCCTGGGCGCCATACTGAGCCGCGAGGGCTTCCCCTCAAAAATAACATATCGAAAGGGCTACTATATAGTGTACGTCAAGGAATGTGAAGCGATAGCCGATATTCTGGGATATATAGGCGCGGGAAACAGCGCGCTTGAAATGTTCACAATTCAGATAGAAAAAGAAATGCGCAACGAGGTAAATCGGCGCGTAAACTGCGAAAACGCGAACGCGGACAAGGCGGCGCGCGCGTCGGGCAGACATCTCGTTGCTATTAGGAAAATCACGGACGCGAAAAAATTCGATAAAATGCCGGAGGTTTTGCAGGAAATCGCACGGCTGAGAATGGAATTTCCGGAGGACAGCCTCAAGGAGCTTGGTGAAAAAACCGATCCGCCCATAGGGAAATCCGGGGTAAACCACAGGCTCAACAGAATAATGGAATTTGCGGAAAATATTTAAGGGCACGGAATTACCGCCGCCGAATAAAAGGAGGGAAACGCATGGGATTTTGTCATCTTCACACGCATACCGAATACAGTCTGCTTGACGGCGCGGCAAGCATAAAAAAGCTTGTGGCTCGGGTTAAGGAGCTGGGCATGGATTCGTGCGCGATTACCGACCACGGCGCCATGTACGGCGCGGCGGATTTCTACCGTGAGGCTAAGGCGCAGGGGATTCATCCCGTAATCGGGTGCGAGGTTTATGTCGCGCCGAGAACGCGCTTTGATAAGGTACACGGCGTTGATAATAAGACAAGCCATCTAATTTTGCTTGCCGAAAATCAAGTCGGATATAAGAATCTGATATACATGGTAAGCATGGGATATATCGAGGGCTTTTACTATAAGCCGAGAATTGATTTTGATTTGATGCGTCAGCACAGCGAGGGGATAATTGCGCTTTCGGCGTGTATAGCGGGGGAGGTGCCAAAGGCGCTTCTTTCGGATGATTATGAGCTTGCAAAGAAAACCGCGCAAAAATATATCGATATTTTCGGTAAGGACAACTATTTTATAGAAATCCAAGACCACGGACTTGCGGAGCAGAAGCGCATACTTCCGCAGCTTATAAAGCTCTCGGAGGAGCTTGGAGTGGGACTTGCGGCGACTAATGATATCCATTACCTCAAAAAGGAGGACGCGAAGTACCAGGATGTTCTGATGTGTATTCAGATGGAAAAGACCGTGGATGATCCCGAAAGAATGAAATTTGAAACCGAGGAATTTTATATAAAATCCCCGGAGGAAATGTCCGAGCTGTTTAAATACGCGCCTCAGGCGATTGAGAACACGCAGAAAATCGCCGCCAGATGTAATGTTGAATTTGATTTTAATACGCGTCATTTGCCGGCATATGATGTGCCCGACGGCAAAACCGCGTATGAATATCTTGAGGAGCTGTGCTTCGACGGATTAAATAAGCGGTATAACCCGGTTACCGACGAGCTTCGGGAAAGGCTCTGTTATGAGCTGGGCGTAATTAAAAATATGGGCTTTGTGGATTATTTTTTGATTGTTTGGGATTTTATCCATTTCGCGCGCAATAACGGCGTTATGG
>JAJBTG010000087.1 GCA_020860985.1 Oscillospiraceae bacterium | reverse complement strand
ATGTTCTGAACATATATTTTTCTCCTTTTCTGTTTTTTCGGAGATATGTTTTAGCAGATAAATACAATGATAAATTCAATAAGCAAAACTAACTTTTTGCAATATATCAATTATACTTTTGTGTGTACAAAAGTACCTAAAGCTCCGTAGGCGGGGAGCGCGAGGGGAACATCTCGCATGGTTTTCTGACGACATGAACGTCAGAAAACATCAAGGATAAAAAAGTTTCCTCGGGAACTTTTTTATCTTCACAATTCCGTATTGACCAAAACGAAGTTTTGGGCGGCGTGCGGACGCGCACGCCTAAATTTATCCTTCTATTTATTTGCTAAACAAATATCTCCATAAATATTTTAAGGCAAACGGGAACAAATCCCGTTTGCCTATAAATTCCGTAATTACTTTCTAAGACCAAGCTTAGCTACAAGTGCACGGTATCTTTCGATATCCTGACTCTTAAGATAATTCATCAGACCACGTCTTTTACCTACCATCATCAAAAGACCTCTTCTTGAGTGGTGGTCCTTCTTATGAACATTAAGATGGTCATTATTCAAGTGATTAATTCTCTCCGTTAAAAGAGCAACCTGAACCTCGGGCGAACCTGTATCGCCCTCGTGTGTGGCAAATTCCGCAATAATCTGCTGCTTTCTTTCCTTTGTCATGATGCTTTCACCTCCTATTATCAATTATCCCCTATCGCCGGGAAGCCGTTGGTGATTCGGACTTCTAAGACATAGGTTTAACCTTATAAACAAAAATAAATTATGCGCAAAGCTTAGTTTTGCTTTGTCGTTCTGTTGAAACGTCTGTTGAACTTTTCAACTCTTCCGCCGGTATCCACAAGCTTCTGCTTACCTGTAAAGAACGGATGGCATTTTGAACAAATTTCCACCTGGATATTCTCCTTTGTGGAGCCTGTTTCAATTACGTTTCCGCACGCGCAGGTTATTGTGGTCTGCTTATATTCAGGATGTATTCCCTCTTTCACAGCTTACGCCTCCTTTCCGCAAAAATGCGATGCAAAAATACACCATTAATTAGTATAGCACAAATCTATTCATTTTGCAAGATGTTTTTTGAAAAAAATTTCTTTGCCTCGCCCGCGAGATAAAGTGAGCCGCAGACGCAGATTATCTCCTCGTCCTTCGCTTCCTTTAAAGCGCGCACAAAAGCTCTTTCCGCATTATTTTCGACAACAATATCGGCGTTTATACCTCTTGCCGCCTCGGCAAGCTTTTCCGCTTTTACACTTCTTTGCATATCAAGCTCCGTTGCAATCAGCTTCCTGATGTTCGGAGCGATTTCTCTTATACATTCCTCATACGCCTTATCCTCCATCATCGCCATAACAAGGACAACATTTTTATAAAGCGACCGCAGCGATTTCTTCAACGCGCGAATTCCGTCTAAATTATGACCGCCGTCGATAATTACATTATCACGCATAAACTCAAACCTTGCCGGCCATTTTACCTCCATAAAGCCCTTTCGAACCGCGTCAAGGCTGACCTCAAAGCCGTTTTTGCTGACTGCCGAAAGCGTTTCGAGCGCGACCGCCGCATTCATAAGCTGATATTCGCCGCGCAAAGCAAGCGGATAATAGCGTTCCTTATACACAAGTCCTCCGTCTACGGGCTCAACAGAAGCCGCAACCGTTAACGACGCGTGATTTTTCATACATTCGGCTTCGATAATAGGCATAACATTGGTATTCGGGTACGAGATAACCGTGCCGTATTCCTTTATGATTCCGCATTTTTCACGCGTTATCGCCTCTATAGTATTCCCCAAATACTGCGTATGGTCAAGTCCGATTGAGGTTATAACGCTTACCACGCTTTCATCAATCACATTCGTAGCGTCGTATCTTCCTCCCATACCGGTTTCAAGAACAACCAAATCGCACTTCGCATTTTCAAAATACGTCAGCGCGACAGCCGTTATAAAAGCAAATTCGGAAACCGGCGCGTCGCTTTTTTCCATCGTATCCTTAACAAACCAAATGTATTCGGACAGCGTTTCATCGGAAATATTTACATTGTTTATTTGTATTCTTTCATTGAATACCTCAATATACGGAGATGTGAATAATCCCGTTTTATAACCCTGCGCCTTAAGCGCCGCCGCAACCATCGCGGCGGTTGAGCCTTTACCATTTGTTCCGGCTATGTGTATGAACTTCAGCCTTTCCTGCGGTACTCCGAGACATTCGAGAAGTCTGCGCAGATTCGCATTGCCGAACGGACGGCGAAATTTAGGTATTGAATGAACAAATTTTAATGCGTCGTTATAATTCATAATTACATATTTTCCATTGTTTTAATGCTTGCAAGCACCTTTTCAAGCATTTCCTTATACTTTTCGCCCTTTGCCTTTTCCTCGTCTACGACCTTTTGCGGCGCTTTGTTTACAAATCCGGCATTTGAGAGCTTGCCCTCAACTCGCTTTATCTCGCTTTCAAGTTCTTTCTTTTCCTTGTTCAGTCTTTCAAGCTCCTTGTTTCTGTCAACAAGCTCGTCAAGAGGCAGATATATCTCCGCTGACGGAACTACTATATTAACCGCGTTATCGCTTATGCCGCTCTTATCGCTTTGAACCGCCGCCTCGCTCGCGGACGCGAGCTTTTCAAAGAACGCCGTTCCCTGCTTAAATACATCGGTCTTTTCCGTAACGATAACGACCTTCGCCTTCTTTGACGGCGGAACATTCATTTCCGCTCTGCGGTTTCTTATCGCGCTGATTGCGCGCATGATAAGCTCCATACTCTCCTCATCCTGCGGGAAGCTCAGCTTTTATTCATATACCGGCCATTCGCTTTTCATTATGCTCTCGCCCTCATGATGCAGATGCTGCCATATTTCCTCGGTGATAAACGGCATAAACGGGTGCAAAAGCTTCATTGTGTTTGAAAGCACATATGTCAGAACATACTGCGCCGTTTTGCCGGTCGGGTTTTCCTTGTCGAATAATCTCGGCTTTACAAGCTCGATATACCAGTCGCAGAAGTTTTCCCAAATAAAATCATAAAGAGTTGAAAGAGAAACTCCCAACTCGAACTTGTCAAGATTTTCTGTGACAACCTTTACAACATCATTGTATCTCGAAAGTATCCACTTATCCTCAAGCTGCAAATCCTTTAAATCGGGCAGCTTGTTTTCGGTAATGTCAAGATTCATCAGCGTAAAGCGCGACGCGTTCCATATCTTATTCGCAAAATTACGGCTCGCCTCGACTCTCTCAATATAGAAACGCATATCATTTCCGGGAGCGTTGCCCGTTGCAAGAGTAAAGCGAAGCGCGTCCGCGCCGTATTTATCGACAATTTCCAGGGGATCAATGCCGTTACCCAGCGACTTACTCATCTTTCTGCCTTGACTGTCACGCACAAGTCCGTGTATGAATACGTGCTTAAACGGTACCTCGCCCGTATGCTCAAGCGCCGAGAACATCATTCTCATTACCCAAAACGGTATTATATCGTAACCAGTCACAAGCACGCTTGTCGGGTAGAAATACTCCAAATCCTCCGTCTTATCCGGCCAGCCGAGCGTTGAGAAAGGCCACAGCGCGGACGAGAACCACGTATCGAGTGTGTCGGGGTCATGGCGCATCTCCTTGCCGCACTTCGGGCAAACCGCCTTATCCTCCTTTGTTACAACCATCTCGCCGCATTCGTCACAGTAGAACGCGGGGATTCTGTGTCCCCACCAAAGCTGACGGGATATACACCAATCGCGGATATTTTCAAGCCAATGAAAATAAACCTTTTCAAAATGCTCCGGAACAAATACCGTTTCCTTATTCTTAACGGCGTCAATCGCGGGCTTGGCAAGAGGCTTCATCTTAACGAACCACTGCTTTGAAACAATCGGCTCCACGGTTGTTCCGCAACGGTAGCACTGACCTACGTTATGGCTGTGATCCTCAACCTTTACAAGCAGCCCCTGTTCCTCAAGATCCTTTATCATAGCCTTGCGGCACTCATATCTGTCCATGCCCTCATATTTTCCGGCATATGAATTCATAGTCGCGTCATCGTTCATAACCTTAATCTGTTCAAGATTATGGCGCTCTCCGACCTCAAAGTCGTTCGGGTCGTGCGCGGGCGTAATCTTAACGCAGCCGGTACCTAATTCCTTATCGACATATTCGTCCGCGCTGACGGGTATTTCACGTCCGACAAGCGGCAGAACAAGCATCTTGCCGATTAAATCCTTATATCTGTCATCCTCCGGATTTACCGCCACGGCTGTATCGCCGAACAGCGTTTCGGGACGCGTTGTCGCTATTATAACAAAATCATCGCTGTCCTTTATCGGGTACTTGATATGCCAGAAATGACCCGCCTGCTCCGCGTGCTCAACCTCCGCATCCGACAGCGCGGTGATGCAATGCGGACACCAATTTATTATTCGCGAGCCTTGGTATATAAGTCCCTTATTATAAAGATTTACGAACACCTCTTTAACAGCCTTGGAGCAGCCCTCGTCCATAGTGAAACGCTCTCTGTCCCAATCGCAGGACGAACCGATTTTCTTAAGCTGATTTATTATTCTGCTGCCGTATTGGTTCTTCCAATCCCACACTCTTTCAAGGAATTTTTCACGTCCCAAATCGTAGCGCGTAAGTCCCTCTTTTTCGCGCAGCTCCGCCTCGACCTTTATCTGCGTGGCGATACCGGCGTGGTCCGTGCCGGGTACCCAAAGCGCGCTGTAGCCCTGCATTCTCTTATATCTGATAAGAATATCCTGCAAGGTTTCGTCAAGCGCGGGTCCCATATGAAGCTGTCCCGTTACGTTCGGTGGCGGGATAACTATGGTAAAAGGCTTTTTATTCTTATCAACCTCCGCGTGGAAATATCCCTTTTCAACCCACTCGTTATAGAGCCTGTCCTCGAAATCGGCGGGATTATAATTTTTTGCTATATTTTTTGCATCTTCCATTTGAATTCTCCTCAATTTGTGTTATAATATTATTGTAAAGCTCTTTCGCGCATCAGACTCGAAACGCCAAAATGAACAATATCACGGCGATAAGCAGCGCGATAAGCTTCATCGATATAACCGCTTTCTCGGAGGGATCGCTTTTTTTGAAAATATTTTTCAAAATCCACTCGCCCCTAAACGTAAGAGCCGCCGCAGCGGCGCAGAAAATCAATATTAAAATTTTAGCGAGCATAAAATCCGCCTCCTTAAAGCATAAATAAACCGTAACTCATTAGATTATTATCTCATTTTATCGCCGTTTTGTCAAGATAATTTGAGAATAAAGAGTGAAAATATACATATAATATATTT
>JAJBTG010000144.1:2369-5314 GCA_020860985.1 Oscillospiraceae bacterium | reverse complement strand
GGATTATCTTTTCCTCCTGCGGTGACAGTCCGGATTTTACCGCCGTTAAAATATATTTTGTTGATTCGGAGATGCTGCGCCTGTTGCCTATTGAAACATATATACCTAATTCCTCCGCACAGCATCAAGCTAAAACGGTTCTAAACGAGCTTATACGCGGCAGAGATGACAACCCTAAAATAAAACGCGTCATTCCCGACATTGAGGGATGTATGACGGTTAAGGTTAAGGACGGCGCCGCATATATCGATATATCAAAAGAGATGGCTGAAGCCGTGCCCGAAAGTCGGGATCTTGAGCTGCTGACCATCTATTCAATCGTTAATTCCATTACATCCGTAGAGGGAATTTCAACCGTTCGGTTTACTATTGATAAGCAGGTAACAAAGGATTTTTCGGGATTTCTCGATATGCGCGAAACCTTTATCCCCGACTATTTCATATAACGGAAACCCTGTCGGAATAATGAGTATAGATATTAAGTGCGCTAAGCGGCAAATTAAAGCTCATGACGCAAGCTTGCTTCGTTAGCCTGTAAAGCAGCCGCGTTTTAAAAATGTACGATAGCCGCTATTATAATTCCGAGCAGCGCTCCGGCGAATACCTCCAAAGGAGAATGTCCCAAAAGCTCCTTCAATGCCTTTGTGGTTTGCTCACCGTCCTTCTGCAAAATGCCGTTTAAAATTTTCGCGTGCTGTCCCGCCGACCGACGCACTCCGCAAGCGTCATACATAACAACGAACGCAACTACCGTGCAGATTGCAAATTCTATCGAGTTAAAGCCGCGCTCAAATCCCACCGCAGCCGCCATGGCTGAAACTATGGACGAATGCGAGCTGGGCATTCCGCCAGACCCTACCAATCGCCCGAAATCAAGGCTCTTACTTGAAATCAAAACCAGTATAAATTTAATTACCTGCGCAACAAACCAACCCAGAATCGCCGTCCACAGCACCGAATTGGCGCCGATTTCTCTAAAAAATTCCACTTGCCATTCCTCCAAAGCTTTTTACTTTTTTCTGTCAACAAGATAATTTGTAAGCCTTATCAAAAACTCCGCTTTTTCTCCGAATATTTTAAGTGCGCTGACAGCCTTGCTCGAATATTGGGCAACCAATTCCTCGGACTTCTCCGCGCCGATAAGCTTTACATATGTATTTTTCCCCGATTGGACATCGCTTCCTA
This sequence comes from Oscillospiraceae bacterium, assembly GCA_020860985.1. Taxonomy (GTDB): domain Bacteria; phylum Bacillota; class Clostridia; order UBA1381; family UBA1381; genus JALEPO01. The sequence goes on along the minus strand of JAJBTG010000144.1, from coordinate 4,129 downwards.
TGGGTTTTCCCAAATCCTCCTCCGTTCCGGTCACGTCAAGAATATCGTCCCGTATCTGAAATGCTACGCCGAGATTTGACGCAAACTCATCAACCGCCTGTATTTCATCATCCGAAGCCCCCGCGATGACAGCGCCGACAACGCAGGATGAACGGATAATAGCGCCGGTTTTTAAGAGGTGGATATAGCGAAGCTCCTCAATGCTAATGTCCTTGCCCTCGCTCTCCATGTCAACGACCTGTCCGCCAATCATTCCCTCCGTACCGGATGATTCGGCTAAAATACGCATAGCGCGCATTGCATTGGGAGCGTTGCAGCCATGCTCGGTTACTACCTCGAACGCCTTATTTAAAAGAGCGTCGCCGGCAAGAATAGCGGTTGCTTCGCCAAACTCGACATGACTTGTCGGCATACCGCGACGAAGAACGTCGTTATCCATAGCCGGCAAATCATCATGTATGAGAGAGTACGTGTGAATCATTTCCATCGCACAGGCAAACGGCATAACGTCCTCTTCCCTGCCTCCGCTCATTTTGCATACCTCTGTCATGAGTATGGGGCGCAGACGCTTTCCTCCGGCAAAAACACTGTAGCGCATGGCGCGGTAAATCACGCTCTGCGGATTATCACGCTCGGGAAGATATTCGTCAAGAGCTTTGTCTATTACCTTTATTCTGTCATATAATTCGTTTTTCATTTATGCCTCCCGAATTATTCCACGTCAAAATTCTGTTTTTCCATTTCTCCGTCCTCGCCGGACATCAGCACCGAAACCTTTTTCTCGGCGCTGTCAAGCATTTTCTGACAGCTTTTTGAAAGCTTTATTCCCTGCTCAAACAGCGCAAGCGACTCTTCGAGCGTAACATCTCCATCCTCAAGCTGTCTTACTATTTCCTCAAGCTTATTTATCGATTCTTCAAATTTCATTTTTGTTCCTTTCACAATCCTTATTTAACAATACATTCCTTATCGCCATCTTTAAATTTCAGCGTAAATTCATCCCCGGATTTCATTTTCTTCGCACTACGTATAACGGAGCCGTCCTCCGTTATCGGAATAGCGTAGCCGCGGGACAATGTTTGGAGCGGACTTAATGCGTCAAGTTTCCCCGCAAGCTCTCCGAACGATTTCTTGCTCGCGGTAAGCTTTAGCTTGAAGCTCTGCTCCATGCTTCGCAGAAGGTTATCAAGACGAAGATTTTCGTCCTCTATCCTTTCCTTAGGAGTGCGCAGCTTGAAGCGCTTCAAAATAAGTTTACGGCTCTCAATCTGCTTCATAACCGCGTTTGCGCCCCTTGTGGATTCGCCCGCAATAAAGGTTCTAAGCTCAGCCGTCGAGGGGACGGCAATCTCCGCTGCTGCGGCCGGAGTCGGCGCGCGCAAATCAGCGACAACGTCCGCAATAGGGAAATCGGTTTCATGTCCCACCGCCGAAATTATCGGTATCCTTGAAGCGAATATAGCTCGCGCTACTATTTCCTCGTTAAATGCCCACAAATCCTCAATCGAACCGCCGCCGCGCCCGGCGATTATTACATCGACCGCGTTATGAGCGTTAAAGTATTCCAGAGCGTTCACCACGCTTTGCGCCGCGCCCGCACCCTGAACCTGCGTCGGGTAGATTATGATTTCCGCAAGAGGGTAACGGCGGGTTATTACGTTTATTATATCGCGCACAGCCGCGCCTGTTGTGGCGGTTGCCACGCCGACACGCTCGGGAAAACGAGGAATCGGCTTCTTTAACTCCCGATTGAATAACCC
>JAJBTG010000144.1:369-2359 GCA_020860985.1 Oscillospiraceae bacterium | reverse complement strand
CGTTTGAGCTGCTCATATGCCACATATAAATCTCCGACACCGTCGGGTATCATTTCCTCAATATACAGCTGATACGCGCCGCCCGCTTCATATACGCTGACGCGTCCGCGCGCCGTCACCTTCATTCCGTCCTGCGGCATGAAGGTTAGATTACGCGCCGAGCTTTTAAACATTACCGCCTTTAATACTCCGCCCTCATCCTTCAGCGTGAGATACATATGTCCGGAATAATGGTTCTTAAAATTTGAAATCTCGCCCTTTACCCATACGTTGTTCAATATCTGATTATGATCAAGTATTTTCTTTACATATCCGTTAATTTGTGATACTGTTGCAATTCTCGGTTCCATTTTTTCTCCTAATTTCCGCAAGCCTTGCTATTCCGACTGAGTTGTCTGAAGCAAGCTCCGGCGAGGCAAAGAATACTTTGCCGTTTATTTCCCTTTCCAATCCTTTTCTGATTAACGCGTTTGACGCTACTCCGCCGACAATCAAAACCCTACTTATGCCCGTTGCCAAAACCGCGCTTTTAAGCGACTTTACAAGTGTGTCCTTAACCGCCGTAAGAACACCGAGCGCAAGAGAGGCGTTATCGCAGTCCTCCGCCATACGCATCGCCTTTGTTTCTATTCCCGAAAAATTCATATACGCTCCCTTAACGCTAATCGGAAGCTGTATCGGTTTTTCAGCCAACCTCGAAAGCTCCTCGAGCTGTTTCCCTGCGGGGAAACGCAATCCCATTTTTACGCCGACTCGGTCAATAAACTGTCCGGCGCTGATGTCGTGAGTTCCTCCTATTATTTCATTCTCAAAATACGTCCCGTTAAATCGGCTTTTCAATATTTCGGTTGTTCCGCCCGAAAGATGTACCGACAAAAAATCGCCGGACAGCAATTCCTCCGAGCCGCATGAAAAAATTCCCGCCATGATATGTCCGTCCTGATGGGAAAATCTGTAGAGCGGCACCTTCAGCGTGTCCGATATTACTCGGGCATACCCTTCCCCTACGAGAAATACGGGCATATATGAGCCTTCAACATTTCTCGGACGTGTGCTTACCCCTACGGCCGCGATTTGAGATGTATCGATTTCGCTTGCAAGCCGGGAAAACAGCTCCGGCAACTGCTTCATATGCTCAAATACGCCGTCGCTTTGACGTATTCCGCGTTCGCCCTCCTTTACCGACAGAAGCCGCCGTTTAAATTTATATAAATCTCCGACAACCGAAACGGAGGTTGTGTAATTACTTGTGTCTATTCCCAGATAAATCATAGCGATTTATAAACGCTGCCCAAAAGTCCGTTTATAAACGAAGGGTCGTTGCCATCACCGTACTTTTTGGCAAGCTCTACAGCTTCGTTAATCGCGACCTTTGCCGGAACATCTTCTACATATTTCATTTCGTAAATCGCGAGCTTTAAAATGCACCTTGCAGCCTTTGAGAGCCTTGAATACGACCAACCCGCTTTTATATTCGCCGTGATGATTTCCTCAAGCTCCGCCTCATGCTCGTCAACTCCGTTTACAACGGTGCTGATATAGCCGAGGTTGTCCTCACATTCAGGAATTTCCTTCAGAAGCTCCCCCATTATAACATCCATATCATCCTTATGCTGGTTCATTTGGAAAATCTGCGTAAAAGCCGCGGCGCGCGCTTCACTTCGTGTTTGTTTTTTCATTGCAGTATTGCCTTTCTCCTATATCGATTCAATATGGGCAAAGCCCCAATATATGATTATGATACCACATATAATCACAAAAAGCAAGAAAAAGGAGCTAATTTTACAAGCTTTATACAAAAAACAAAATATGTACAGCCGCAGCTCTCGAATAGAAACAAACCTATACGCAAGCGCTTTCGGCAATTCAAAAATCGTATGTGTCAATATAAGTTGCCCGCAAACCGTTAATTTACAAAAAATGCCGACCGAAATACTCAGACAGCATTATGAAGCTTATTCAGTTGATTCCGGCAGCAGCTCGGGTTAGG
>JAJBTG010000144.1:0-359 GCA_020860985.1 Oscillospiraceae bacterium | reverse complement strand
AAAATCCCTCCGCTTCCTTTGCAAAGCTTACGCCTTCGATATGAATATTCACCTTTTCTACCGAAAGTCCGGTCATGGTTTCAACATTGTTCTTTACATTTTCTTGAATTTCCCATGCAAGCTCCGGTATCCTCACACCGTATTCCACCACAATATACAAATCAATTGAAACAGTATCGTCCGTCATTTCAACCTTTACGCCCTTTGAGGGATTTTTCTTCGCGCCCAATCTTTCGGCTATTCCTCCCGCAAACGAGCTGTACATATCCGCTACGCCTTCAAGCTCGGCAGTTGCGATTCCGGCAATCGTTGAAACAACATCAACCGATATTTTGATATTGCCGACGCTTTCCTCCTCC
>JAJBTG010000028.1 GCA_020860985.1 Oscillospiraceae bacterium | reverse complement strand
GAACGGTATGCGCCGTTACGGGGCTTACGCAGACATATCCCGGAGAGGGATTGGGAATCGAGGCGGATTCGCAGGCGCCGATTCTTGAACCGGTGCTTACCTACCGCGTGGACTTGCCGTCCGGTACAGACGTGCATGAAGCGCTTTTAAGACTGCGCAGACTTGAGCAGGAGGATCCCGAGCTGCACATTCTTTGGAATGAGCAGTTACAGGAAATTCATATACAGCTTATGGGCGAGGTGCAGCTCGATATTCTTAAGCGAATAATCTCCGAAAGATTTGCGATGGATGTAGAGTTCAGGCGCGGGATCATAGCATACAAGTAAACTATTGCGGAGGCGGTCGAGGGAGTGGGGCATTATGACCCCTTAAGACATTATGCGGAGGTTCATCTGCTGCTTGAACCGGGAGAGCAGGGAAGCGGACTTCAATTCGCGGCGAATTGCGGCGAGGATTTACTCGACAGAAACTGGCAGCGGCTGATTTTAACACATCTAAAAGAAAAAAAGCATATCGGTGTTCTTACCGGCTCACCGATTACCGATATGAAAATTACGCTTATAGCCGGACGCGCGCACCAAAAGCATACGGAGGGCGGAGATTTCCGTCAGGCTACCTACCGCGCGGTAAGGCAGGGATTGAAATCCGCGAAAAGCGTACTGCTTGAACCATGGTATGAATTTAAATTGGAGGTGCCGCCCGAATCTGTCGGACGCGCCATGACTGATATTCAGCAAATGGGAGGGGATTTCTCGCAGCCGGAAATACGCGGCGATATGTCCGTTAAATCCGGCAGTGCTCCCGTTTCAAAAATGCGTGATTTTCAGTAATCCGACTACAATCGCGGCAGGGGCAGACTTTCCTGTATAGTGAGCGGATACAGACCCTGCCATAACGCGGACGAGGTTATTTCCGAGATAGGCTATAACAGTGACGCCGATACGGAAAATCCGGCGGATTCGGTGTTCTGCTCACATGGCGCGGGCTTTACGGTAAAATGGGACGAGGTTCCGCAGCATATGCATTTGGAGAGCGCATGGCAGCCGGAAACGGAGGAGGATGAGGAGCCGCGGATTGTCGCTCAGCGCGTAAAGGAATATCTTGACAGTGTTTTGGAGGATAAGGAGCTGACGCGGATTTTTGAAAGCACCTACGGGAAAATTCAGCGTAAGCCGCATACCGCGCTCAAAACAAGCAAAACCGCTCCGAGGAAATATCCGAAGGCGAAGCCGATACCGAAAGGACCGGAGTATCTGCTTGTTGACGGCTATAATATAATATTTGCGTGGGATGAGCTTAAGGAGCTTGCAGAAAAGGATTTGGACTCCGCTCGAAACAGGCTTATCGACATACTTTGCAATTACCGCGGCTTTAGGCAGTGCGAGCTGATACTCGTTTTTGACGCGTACAAGGTAAAGGGAAATGACCGCGAGATTGAAACAATAAACAATATCAGCGTTGTGTATACAAAGGAAGCGGAAACGGCGGATATGTATATAGAAAAGGTAACGCGCGAGCTTGGAAAAAAGCATCGCGTCAGAGTTGCGACCTCGGATAATATCGAACAGATTATCATTATGGGAGGCGGCGCGTTTCGTATGTCCGCCGATGAGCTTTTAGACGAGGTCAGACGCGCGGATAAGGAAATCAGCGCATATCTTTCAAAGCAGGGACACTAAATAACAAAGGGACAATAAACCAAAGGGACACTAAATTTTAGTGTCCCCTTTATTTGTAAAGCTCTGCGGTGTAAGTTTTAGCTTTTAATGAAACCGCGCGGCGATTTCATTAATCAACCGTTAATTTTTTTAAGGAATTTCTCGTGTGCGGCTCTAAGCTCCTCCGCCTTTTCCTCGGGAGCGGTCGGATTGCAGTGCGCCCATGCTCCCGTTTCCGAGGAAGCGTTGAACTTAACCTTATCCGCGCTTCTCATAGGAGGATAGAACGCAATATGGAAATGATAATAATCGGAAACGTCCTCTCCGTTTACGGGGTTCTGATACATACACATCATGTACGGGAATGTATAGTCGAACAGGCTGTCAAGAGTGCCGGCTGTTTCCTTTAGAATTTTTGCGAGATTATTCTTTTCTCTGTCCGTCATTTGCGAAAGATTCTGGATATGACGCTTTGCCGCTATGTACATACCGTAGGGGTATTCGCAGAAGAACGGCAGAAATGTTATAAAGTCCTCATTCTCGATGATAACTCTTTTCTTTGCGTTAACCTCGTCCTCAATCATATCGCAGACAAGACAGTTACCCGATTCCTCAAAGTGCTCCTTACATGAAGCCATCTCAAGCTCGAGCTTTTTCGGGATTACGGAATATCCGTAAATCTGACCGTGCGGGTGCGGCATTGTAACGCCGACAACATCGCCGCGGTTTTCAAATATAAACACATATTTAATTTTTTCGTCCTTGCTGATTTCAACGAAACGCTCCGTCCATAAATCAACAAGCTCTCTTATATGATTTTCCGGCAGCTCCGGCAGCGTTACCGTATGCTCGGGCGAATAAAGAATAACCTCACACTTGCCGTAGGACGGCTTTGTTTTGTAAATTCTTGTTTCAACATCGTCCGGCTCCGGCGGGTTCTGCGAAAGCGCGGGGAAATCATTGTCATATTTATACACCGTAAAATGGTCCGGTACCTTGCCCGAGCCGGGACAGAACGGACACCAGTCCTTTGGCATCTGCGGTCTGTTCTGACGGTGTGATGCAATCATAACCCAATCCTTAATAAGCGGGTTCCAACGTAATTCAGCCATAATAATATCCTCCTAATAATTAATTCACTATTAAATATTTTACACCTAATTAAGCGCCGTGTCAAGAACGAGAATTACGCAAGTTCCAAAGTAAATGTAAATTTTGTGTATTTAGCCTTACTGCCTTCCTTTGTATCGACACTTTCAACCCATATGCTTTGCTTATGGAGAGTGAGAATATTTTTGACGAGGGAAAGCCCCAGACCCGCACCGCTCTTGTTATTTGAATTTGTGCGCGATTTATCCGTTTTATAGAAGCGGTTAAAGACATTGCTCAAATCCGCGCCGTCAATTCCGTCGCCGAAATTGCCTATGCATATATGCGCTCTGCCGTCCTCAATCCATGTGTTTATGCCGATTATGGTGTTCGGATAACTGAATTTTATAGCGTTGTCCATGAGGTTTATCAGGACTCTTTTTATTGAATCCTGGTCCGCCAAAACATTTATCACGTCCTTTGAAAAATCAACATTTAAGTCAAGATTTCTGTCGGAAATCTTTCCCTCAAGACTGATTATACAGATACGTATAAGCTCGTTAATGTCGAATTTTTTAATATCAAGCTGATATTCGCTCGAGGACATTTTCGACATATCCAAAAGGTCGTTTACAAGTCTTGTAAGACGCCTCGTTTCATCGAGGACTATGCGTAAGTAATCGGCTCTCTTTTCCTCGGGAATTGTTCCGTCCAGGATTCCCTCTATAAATCCCGAGATACTTGTCATCGGCGTGCGAAGCTCATGAGAAACATCGGAAACAAAGCTCTGGCGCTGATTTTCCAAATCCTCAATCGATGCCGCCATAAAGTTAAAGCTTGAGGCAAGCTGACCTATTTCATCGCCGCTTGTAACCTTAACGCGTTCGGAAAAATTGCCCGCGGCTATATTCTGCGCGACATAGTTAATCTCGCCTATCGGCTTCGATATTCGCCTAGACTGGACATAAACCAGCACAAACGCGAAGCATATTGAAAATATCGACGCTACCATAAACAGGAGAATCAAATCCGTGGTTGACCTTTTTATATCGGGAAGATACGAATTGAAAAACATCGCGCCGATAATCGTTCCATTGTACCGCACGGGAAGTCCGATTGAAAGAACGCGCATCTGATATGCCCCGTTAAACGTGGTCTTTTCTATAACTCTGCCGCCGTTCATTATATCCTCAAGGAAATCCTCGGGAACGGTCGTAATATCGCAGGTGCTGCCGGTAAGCTCGCCGTCCTTGTTTACGACTATTATATCCGCCTTCAGAAATTCTCCCCATGCGTCCAGCGTCTGCTGATACACGTCCCACTCGCGGACATCGGTATCCTCGATTTGCAGCGTTCCCGACCAATGCTCAACCGTATCGCTTATGGATATGATTGAATTAATCTGCTTGCTTATCGTATAATTGCTCACAAAAATACTGACGGAAACTGCAACCGATATAAAAACCAAAATCAAAATCGCAACGTTTGTCCAGAACAAACGCTGAAAAATACTCTTAAACATCGGTTACCTTACCTCGAATTTATATCCAACGCCCCAAACAGTCTTTAGCTGCCAGTTTTCCTCGACGCCCTCAAGCTTCTCCCTTAAACGCTTGATATGTACGTCCACGGTTCTCGAGTCGCCGAAATAGTCAAAGCCCCAAACCTCCTCAAGAAGCTGCTCGCGCGTGAACACTCTGTTGGGATTGGACGCGAGAAAATACAGAAGCTCCAGCTCTTTGGGGGGGATTTCCGTTATTTTGCCGTTTATCTTCAATTCGTAATTTGAAAGGTTTATCATCAATCCGGGGAATACTATTTCCTTTTCGGTTGATGTTTCCTTTGCCTCGCTGCGGCGCAGAACCGCCTTTACGCGCGCGACAAGCTCCTTCGTTTCAAACGGCTTTACCATATAATCGTCCGCACCCAGCTCCAGTCCGAGAACCTTATCGAAGGTTTCGCCCTTAGCGGTAAGCATTATAATAGGTATATTGCTTACGCGGCGAATCTCGCGGCATACCTGCCAACCGTCCATTTCCGGCATCATAACGTCAAGAACGACAATCGACGGGGTTTCCGATTTAAAAAGCTCGACCGCTCTTAATCCGTTGTTTGCGGTTATAGTGGAAAATCCCTCCTTTTCAAGATATAATCGGATAAGCTCCACTATGTTTTCATCATCGTCAACTATTAAAGCCTTATTATTTGACATTTTTTTGCCACCTTTCCTTTCACATATATTTTGTGTACAGCTTAAGTATAACACAAAAATAAAAAATAATAAAGACTATTGCGAAAATCTTTTAAATGTTATATAATAAATTCATAAAAATTTTACAAAATTATGCCGCTTATGAATTTTAAGGCATACGAAAGGACGAATAGAATAATGAAACTTGGAATTGTGGGGCTGCCGAATGTCGGCAAATCAACCTTATTTAACGCAATAACGCAGGCGGGCGCGGAGTCGGCGAATTATCCGTTCTGCACAATCGAGCCTATTGTCGGTTTTGTGGATGTTCCCGACGAGCGTCTGGACAGGGTTGCCGAGCTGTATCATCGCAAAAAGGTTAGTCACGCTTATATAGAGTGTGT
>JAJBTG010000233.1:2893-5375 GCA_020860985.1 Oscillospiraceae bacterium | reverse complement strand
TCTCAGCAATGTAAACATACAGATACAACCCAATGAATTTGTATCCCTTATAGGCGGCGCGGGTTCGGGCAAAACTACAGTAATGAATGCTATGAGCGGCGTTGAACGGGCAACAAGCGGAAAGGTATTTTTAAATTCAGTGGAGCTTTAAAGAAACTATAAGAGCCTGAAAAGCATTATCGTCTATGTTCCTCAGCAGGATATAATATATGAAAATATAACTCTCAGCAAAATGCTTGAATATTCTGCTCGGATGAGAATATCGGAGGATGTAAGCAGCGGAGAGATACAAAAGCGCATTAATGAGGTTCTCGACATGGTTGAGCTTACTGAGCACAAGGATAAGCTTATAAAATCTCTTAGCGGCGGACAGAAAAAGAGAGCCAGCATAGCGGTTGAGTTGCTCGGGGATCCCGGGTTGTTTTTTCTCGATGAGCCTACATCCGGTCTTGACCCGGGTACGGAGGAAAGCCTGATGATAAATCTGAAGAATCTCTCAAAGCAGAACAATAAGACTGTCATAATGGTTACTCATACAACGCAGAATTTGCATTTGTGCGATAAGGTTTTGCTGATGGGGAAGGGCGGAAAGGTTTGCTTTTTCGGGAGCGTTCCGGAATGTCTTAAATTCTTCGGAACGGACAGCCTTACAGAGATATATAATATGGTTGCAGAGGATAAAGACGTAGAGAAATGGTCCGATTTGTATTACAGGAGATTCGGAGTTAAACAGCACTGGTCAAAGAATCAGGAAAAGAAAACTGTAACCATTAAAAGAGAGCCGTTTTTTAAACAGCTATCCATATTGATTTCGAGATATATGCTTTTGATTAAAAATGATACCCAAAGATTGCTTATGATATTGCTCCAGCCGATACTGATAGGACTTCTGTTGTCATTTGTAGCATCGGACACTGTGTTTGAAATTTACAACAGCAGTAAATCCATATTGTTTGCGCTGTCATGCGCCGGAATATGGATGGGATTGTTTAATTCAATTCAGGAAATATGTAAGGAGCGAATTATATTAAAGCGCGAATATATGGCAAACCTGCGCTTGGATGCATACGTAGTGTCTAAATTTGCGGTGCAGCTTCTTATAAGTATGATTCAGGCAATTCTTATAACGGCAGTGTTTGTTATAACGGTAGGAAAGCCGGAGAGCGGCGTATTGTTCGGCAGCTCCGTGCCGGAGCTGATAGTAACAATGTGCCTCACAATCTTTTCATCGGCGGGAATAGGACTTATTGTGTCGTCAATTTCGAGGAATACCGATAAGGCAATGACTGTGGCTCCGTTTTTATTGATAATTCAACTGTTGTTCTCGGGTATATTGTTTGAATTGAATGACGTTACGGAGAAAATATCATATCTGACGGTTAGCAGATGGTCGGTAGCGGCTCTTGGAGTTACGAGCAATTTAAACGAATTACCGAGTGCCGGAGGCATTGTGCGTAGTTTTGAAAACGTGTTTGAATATACGTCGGGCAGACTGGGCTCGGCATGGGCGGTACTCGGTGCGTTTGTAATTATATGCGGTACAGCGTCGGCATTGCTTCTGAGGAATGTATCTAAGGATTCAAGATAAAAATCAGATTATTACAGAGAGAAAAATCAATGGCAAATGGTTAAAAGCAAACAAGGTTACGAAACTTTACTCGCTATCGTTTAGTGTGAATTTGCGTGAAAAGCTTGTGTACAAACTTTAGTTTTTAAAACATTTTGGCACACCCTTTGATTTTCTCTGTGTTTAATTTGTTAAAATGATTTTATTCAAGGTCTGAAACCTTGAACAGCAAACAAAGCAGACAAAACCCATGGTTTTGTCTGCAATCTAAAACGGAGTAAAGCTAAACGCTTTACTCCGTTTTTTTCTTTATTAATCAGAATAAGTCCTTTTACTGTTTAACGCAGCCGTGATTAGTCCTGCTCAGCCAGCTTAACAAGCTTTGCATACTTCTCTTCTGCGTTCTTTACAGCCTTTGCGAACAATTCCTTAGCTCTTTCAGGATTTGAACGAGCAAGTGAATTATAACGAACCTCGCCCATGATGAAGTCCTCGTATGAAGCGGTAGGAGCCTTTGAATCCAACTGGAACGGATTCTTGCCCTCAAGAGTGCGTCTGGGATCATATCTGAACAGATGCCAATAACCTGCCTCAACAGCCTTCTTTTCCTCTGTCTGAGCAATCTTCATGCCGCCCTTGATACCATGGTTGATACACGGAGCGTATGCGATGATAAGCGAAGGACCGTTGTAGCTTTCAGCCTCGATAAGAGCGTCAAGAAGCTGCTGCTGATTAGCGCCCTGCGCAACCTGTGCAACATAGATGTAGCCATAGCTCATAGCGATAGCTGCCAAATCCTTTTTCTTTACTTCCTTACCGGCTGCGGCGAACTGAGCGATAGCTCCTGTCGGAGTAGCCTTTGACGACTGACCGCCGGTATTTGAATAAACCTCTGTATCGAATACAAGGATGTTG
>JAJBTG010000233.1:0-2883 GCA_020860985.1 Oscillospiraceae bacterium | reverse complement strand
AAGCAAGAGCATGGTCAACACCGCCGAAGCCGATGTCGTAAGCCCAACCGTCACCGCCGAAGATCCAGCATGACTTCTTTGCCATGTATTCCTTGTCGGCAATTACATTCTTAGCGTCCTCTGAATTGATGTTTGCGATTGCCGCAAGCAATTCATCAGCGGCAACTCTGTTTGCAACAGCGTCGTTCTTTGTATCGATGAACTTGTCAACAGCCGGCTTAACATCAGCATTTTCAGCCGCAATTCTTTCAAGTCTTTCATTATTTGTATTTCTGATTGTGTCCTGGGCGATACACCTGCCCAAACCAAATTCCGTGTTATCCTCGATGAGTGAGTTAGCGCTGGCCGGACCGTGACCGCTCTTATCGGTGCAATACGGAGTTGAAGGAGCCGAGCCGCCCCAAATCGATGAACATCCGGTTGCGTTCGCGATGAACATTCTGTCGCCGAACAATTGAGTAACAAGCTTTGCGTAAGGTGTTTCACCACAGCCTGCGCAAGCGCCGGAGAACTCAAGATAAGGCTTCTTGAACTGTGAACCCTTAACCTTTGTTGCGGGGAACTTGTCAAGAACAGCCTGCTTTTCTCCCAAATCAGCGGCATAGTCATAATTTGCCTGCTCGCTAAGCTGAGTATCAAGCGGCTTCATAACAAGAGCCGGATCCTTCTTGCCCGCGTTATTAACCGGACATACGTTAGCACAGCTTCCGCAGCCTGTACAGTCAAGAACAGAAACTGCCATTGTATAATATAAACCATCGAGCTGCATAGCGTTCTTATATTTAATACCCTCGGGAGCGTTGTCCAATTCCTCCTTGGTAAGAACTACCGGACGAATACAAGCGTGAGGACATACATAAGAACAGTTGCCGCACTGGATACAAGTATCCGAATTCCACTCGGGAACATCTATAGCGATGCCTCTCTTTTCATAAGCAGCCGAACCGAGGGGAACCTCGCCGGTCTGATAATCCGTAAATGCTGAAACGGGTAGGGAGGAACCCTTGAACTGACTGATGGGAACGAGAATATCGTTTACATACTTAATCAATTCGCTGTCGCCCTCATGCTTAATCGAAATATCTTCGTACTCGCAATTCTTCCAGCTTTCAGGTACCTCTACCTTAACAACCTGCTGAGCGCCGGCGTCGATAGCGTCATGGTTCATCTTAACGATAGCGTCGCCCTTCTTTGAATACGAAGCCGTAGCCGCATCCTTCATGTACTGAATAGCGTCCGCTTCGGGAAGAATACCCGACAATTTAAAGAATGCTGACTGTAAAACAGTGTTGATTCTGCTTCCAAGACCGATTTCTTTACCGATTTTTACACCGTCGATTGTATAGAACTGAATGTTGTTGTCAGCGATGTACTTTTTAACCTGACCCGGAAGATGTGTTTCAAGCTCCGCAGCGTCCCATGAGCAGTTAAGCAGGAATACGCCGCCCGGCTTAATATCCGAAACCATGTCGTACTGTCTTATATATGAAGCCTTGTGACAAGCAACAAAGTCAGCCTTGTTGATAAGATATGTCGAAGTGATTTTCGGGTTGCCGAAACGTAGATGTGAACAGGTAAGACCGCCCGACTTCTTTGAGTCATAGTCAAAATAAGCCTGAACATTCATATCTGTGTGATCGCCGATAATTTTAACTGAGTTCTTGTTAGCGCCGACAGTACCGTCTGCACCAAGTCCCCAGAACTTACAACTTGTGATGCCCTCCGGAGTTGTATCGGGGTTCTCATCAAGGGGAAGTGAAAGGTTTGTAACGTCATCGTTGATACCGATTGTGAAGTGCTTCTTTTCGGTATTGTTAAACGCAGCGATAATGCAGGCGGGAGTTGTGTCCTTTGAACCCAAACCGTAACGGCCGGCATATACGGAAACGCCCTTTAAAGTTTCGCTTTCCTGCAATGCCGCAACAACGTCTAAGTACAACGGCTCGCCCAAAGCGCCGGGTTCCTTTGTTCTGTCAAGAACAGTAACCTTTTTAACGGTTGCCGGAATTGCTTCAGCAAGCTTGTCCGCGCAGAACGGTCTGTAAAGTCTTACCTTAACAAGACCAACCTTCTGACCGTTAGCGTTTAAGTAATCAACAGTTTCCGCGATTGTATCGCAAACCGAACCCATAGCAACGATAACCTGCTCCGCATCCGGTGCGCCGTAGTAGTTGAACAGCTTATAGTCGGTACCGAGCTTTTCGTTGACCTTATCCATATATTCCTGAGTAACAGCGGGAATCTTATTGTATGCTTCGTTGCAAGCCTCTCTTGCCTGGAAGAATACGTCGCCGTTCTGAGCAGTACCTCTCTGAGCCGGATGCTCGGGGTTAAGCGATGAATGGCGCCACTCGTTAAGAGCGTCCCAATCAAGCATATCCGCAAGATCTTTGTAATCCCAGCAAGCAACCTTCTGGTACTCGTGTGATGTTCTGAAGCCGTCGAAGAAGTGCAGGAACGGAACTCTGCCCTTGATTGTTGCAAGATGAGCAACGGCGCCTAAGTCCATAGCCTCCTGCGGGTTTGTTGAAGCGAGCATAGCGAAGCCCGTCTGACGGCACGCCATAACGTCGCTGTGATCTCCGAATATTGAAAGCGCGTGTGAAGCAATTGCTCTTGCCGATACGTTGAATACACACGGAAGCTGTTCACCGGCAATCTTGTACATATTCGGGATCATAAGTAAAAGACCCTGTGAAGCCGTATAGGTCGTTGTCAGAGCGCCTGCTGTAAGCGAGCCGTGAACCGCGCCCGCCGCGCCTGCTTCTGACTGCATTTCTACAACCTTTACAGTTTGTCCGAAAATGTTTTTTTGTCCGGCAGCAGACCATTTATCTGTTACTTCTGCCATTGTGGATGATGGTGTGATAGGATAGATAGCAG
>JAJBTG010000210.1 GCA_020860985.1 Oscillospiraceae bacterium | reverse complement strand
GTAAACGGATTATGCCAAGCACGGACTTACCGTGCGGAGCGCTTTATCGAAAGGATTGGAAAATAATGAACGACATTTTAAATCACTGCGTTCTATGTCCGCGTATGTGCGGAGCCGACCGCAGGAACGGAAAAACGGGCTTTTGCGGCGCTTCGGATAAAATCAAAATAGCAAGGCACGCCCTACATTTCTGGGAGGAACCGTGCATTTCGGGAACAAGCGGCTCGGGTACGGTATTCTTTTCTAATTGCACGATGAAGTGTGTATTCTGCCAAAATTACTCCATAAGCACGAGGAATGTCGGCAGTGAGGCAACAATCGAGGAGCTTGCCGAAATCTTTATTGATTTGCAAAATCAAGGCGCGCTCAACATCAATCTCGTAACTCCCACTCATTATGCGCCGCAAATTATTTCTGCCCTAAAAGCCGCAAAAAAACTCGGACTTCACATTCCGATTGTTTATAACACAAGCGGGTACGAGCGGGTTGAAACGCTCAAAATGCTTGATGGATTGATTGACATTTATATGCCGGACATGAAATATTTCAGTGACAAATACGCAGTTAAATATTCCACCGCGCCGAAATATTTCAAAATCGCTTCCGAAGCGATAGCCGAGATGTTCCGTCAGACGGGCGCCCCCGTTTTTGAAAACGGAATAATGAAGCGCGGTGTGCTTGTGCGCCACCTTATGCTCCCCGGCTTGCTTTTTGATACCAAAAAAATTATGGATTTCTTATACAAAACCTACGGCGATGATATTTACATCAGCATTATGAGCCAATACACGCCGTTGGAGCAAGTAAAAAAATATCCTGAGCTTGACAGAAAACTAAATCCGAGGCACTATGAGGCTATGCTTGATTACTGCGCTCAGCTGGGAATAAAAAACGCTTTTATCCAAGAGGGCAAAGCCGCTCTCGAAAGCTTTATTCCTGAATTTTACACATAAGCGATATTGCGCCTGTACGGGCGGGACTTTTATTAACAATGGTTTATATAAAAAAAGCAGGCGTAGAGCAATAAGCTCCTACGCCGTATTCAATAACAGCGGAACCCGCTTATAGTCGCCTTAGTCCCTGCGGGACTTAGTAAACTCGCTTTGCGAGTTTACAGGGGAACATCTTAATTTAGTTATTTTCTTCGCTTATAATTTGTTTTCGATTTAAGCAGGGCACGCAGACCATCCGCGTCACCCAAATTAATATCGCTTTTTTCGACCACGCTCGCACTCTCGGGCGTATGGAAAATATAAAAATACTGGTTGGTTTCTATTGTTCTGTAGATGTCGGAATACTTAAAGCTTTCCGAGCTGCCGCCGGAACGCTCTGTCATGCTGTCCGCGTAAAAGTCAAAATACGTTGTGACGCGTTCATTCTTCATCCGACGATACGGTTTACGGTAGGCATTTCTCGGATATATTATCAAAAGCAGTCCTATCCACATAAACACACCCGTCCATATAAGCGGGAAATCGGAATAATAAAAATACAACGCCGCGACAAACATTATTATTGCAATAATCAGCGTGACGACTTTTACCGCCGCAAGCTTCTCGCTGTAATACATTATGAAAAAGTTTTTATACAGCATCGGGTTTGTTTCCGTCGAAGCGGAAATAATTTTTTCATCCTTCACGTTAATCACCTAAATTAAAAATCTCTTTAGAAATCCGCCCAAAAGAGTGGACAGATACGAAAACACCGCGTACACGCACAACGATACGGAAAATCCAAGCATTACATAATTAATATTTTCAAAATCGTAGTACATGACAATCGATATTGTCGAAACCACAGTCAAAATAAGCGGGAACTTCCAGTCAAATCCGTTCCTTATGCCATAGAAAAATCCGACCGCAAACAGAAATATAGGATTTAACATATACATAAACATCTGCGCCAATATCATACGTCCGTTTTCGCCCATAAATACAAAGAACAGAGGAATTATATGGAACATCAAAAGCGCGGCTATAAAGTACATTTTCGCCTTTTCCATAGAATATTTGCCCGTTATTATAATTCCCTTTTTCTGCTTCAGCGTCCTTCTTCTTTGCTTCTTACTCATTTACAGATATTACTCCCTTCACAAAATCCGATGCCCGTATTTTCTCGGTAATACTCCGACAGACCCGCTATGCTATAGCCTTACGCTCTCGCCGTGCTCCGCCAGGTATTTCTTCAAATCCATTATTTCTATTTCCTTGAAATGGAACAGACTCGCGGCGAGTACCGCATCCGCCTTTCCCTCTCGGAACGCATCAAGAAAATGCTCCATGGTTCCGGCACCTCCCGACGCTATCACGGGGATTTTCGCGTTCTCACTGATTGCACGCGTAAGCTCTATATCATAGCCCGCCTTTGTTCCGTCACAGTCCATGCTTGTTAGCAGTATTTCGCCCGCTCCGAGCTTCTCCGCTTTGCTCGCCCATTCAACAGCGTCAATGCCGGTGTTTACCCTGCCGCCGTTTAAATACACGTCCCAACCGCCGCCGTCGCGACGCTTCGCGTCAATCGCGCATACAACGCACTGACTGCCGAATTTTTTTGCCGCTTCAAAAATCAATTCGGGACGCTTTATTGCCGCGCTGTTTACGGCAACCTTATCGGCTCCGGCGTTCAAAATACGTCTGAAATCCTCCACCGTGCGTATTCCTCCGCCCACGGTAAACGGTATAAATACCTGCCGTGCAACTGCCTCCACCATGTCAACCACGGTTTCTCTCGCGTCCGACGAGGCGGTTATGTCAAGAAACACAAGCTCGTCCGCGCCCGCCTTGTCATACACACGCGCACATTCAACCGGATCTCCCGCATCTATTAAATTAACAAAATTAACTCCCTTTACAACTCTGCCGTTATTTACGTCCAGACACGGGATTATTCTTTTCGCGTACATCTTTTCAGTCCTTTCAGCGTTATCCTGCTATTCCCCAATGATTACGACGGATATTGAGAAGTCAATCTCACAGCGATATAAAATTCCGCAAAATCCTCATACCCATATCGCCGCTCTTTTCCGGATGAAATTGAACGGCGAAAACATTTCCGCTCTCAACCGCGACGGTAAGCTTTTCGCCGTATTCGGTATATGCGGAAGCTATGCCCCCGTCCTCCGGCTGAACATAATAGGAATGGACAAAATACACAAAGGGAGTATCGCCGATATTCCTTAAAATTCTGCTTTCCTTTGCAATCTCTATATTGTTCCATCCCATATGCGGAATTTTAAGTCCCCTATCGGGAATCCTTACTATTCTCCCCTTAAACAGACCAAGTCCTTTAGCTCCCGGAGATTCCTCGCTTTCCTCAAACATAAGCTGCAATCCCATGCAAATTCCCAGCAGGGGTATTCCCGCCGCGGCAATCTGCTTTACGACCTTGTCCAATCCGTCCCGCTCAAGACATTCCATTGTATCGCCAAACGCACCTACTCCGGGGAGAATCACCTTATCCGCCGCAAGAATTTCAGACGCGTCACCCGTTATTTTAGACGGCGCTCTGATGAAATCAAGCGCGTTTTTCACGCTGTGCAGATTTCCCGCTCCGTAATCTATTATTGCAATCATTATTTTCCCTCCCGAATAAATCGCGTTGCCTCGACATTTTAATTAGGTAATAAGCAAAAGAGGCTGCTGAAATACAACAACCCCTTTGAATATCAACAGAAATTATTCAGCCGCCGTTTCGTCAGCCGCTGTATCTGTCGCTGCATCCTCAGCTGTGTCCGTCACAACCTCGGTATCGCTTGTTACAGATTCGTCAGCTGCGCTTTCCTGCGCCTGTTGGCTTTCGATATTCTGCTGTCTTGCGTATTCGTCAACAATATTTCTTACTTCTTTCCAAAGAGTATCGCTCGTAACCTCGTCGCCCAAGCCATACGTTTCTTTGAAGCTTTCAAGATTATCCTCGCCTACATACAAGCCCAAACGAGCCTCACCCTCAGCTTCGCCCCATGTCGAATCCTCGGTAATTGTATCCGGTAAATCAAGAGTTGACTGCAATGTTTCAAAGTCCATACCGTACATCTGAGCCATTCTCGATACGGGAATAGTATAATACGCCGCCGACTCGGATGTATTGCCCGGCATATCGGAAGGCAATTCATATTCAGCCAAGAAATCCTCAAGGCTCATGCCGGCTGTTTCGGCAACCTCCGCAATCGTTCTGCCGCTTACGTCAACATATCCTTCCTTATTATATTTGTTGAACATTCTCGGACCGAAAATAATACCGAGAACAATAATCGCCGCAACAACCAAAACCGCAACAGCAATAATTATAGCCTTCGGCGAAACAGGCTTCTTCTCATCCTGAACACTTGCATCGTCCTCGATTATTTCAACCGTTTCCTGCTGTTCATCAGTACCAAGAACAGTTTCTTTTTCCACGAATGAAGCTGTTACCACAACATCATATGCAGGCATTATAAACTTATTATCAATTACAGATACTTCATCATAATTACTTACCCCTTTAACACTTAACGTATCAAGTGCATAATTCAAATCAGGAGTTATCGTAAGAAAAACTTCCTCATTTTCAGCAGCTGCCGTCGAGGAGGCAAGCACACTGCCGTTTTCTGTATCTTCAATTGTGATTGTATATACTGCCTCCGTTTCGGCAGTTTCTTCTACTTCTTCATTAAAATTCTTTTCTTCGCTCATCGTTAAATTCTCCTTAATTTTTAATCTTTATTCGGTCGCTTCGGAATCGGTTTGAGCTTCTTCCGTTTCAGCGGCTTCATCAGCCGGAGTCTCGGTAGCCGGAGCGGCTGTCGCATTGCTCATTTCCTCAATCTTCTGCTCTACGATTTCCTGGAACTCACCGTACGGTGTCTGAGAATTTACCTCATCCCCGATATTATACGCCTGCTTATACTGCTCAAGCGTTTCATCGCCAAAATATGTTCCTACGGGAATCAACAGCTCAACGTCCTTCCACTGCGTATCCTTTGTAACCTGACCTGTAAGACCCCATTCCTCAATCATAGAGTCAATGTCAACCTCTTCCTCGTTGCCCTCGTTAGCCATATTCATGTAGTTCTCAAGAGTCATATAGCCATAAAAATCATCAACCGGAGTGTCGACGTTTACATCGTCCGAAACATCTAAGCTGAAAAGCTCAAGATAATCCTCGACAGTCATTCCCTCCTGCTCCGCAGCGTATTCCACGGTTTCTGCTATTTCGCCGCTGGCAATTTTGTTGTCCCTTATGTTATTGGCAATCTCACCATATGTGGCGTAAACACCCAATCCCAGCACCGCTATTACAACAATAACAATAATTAATGTTATCATTTTATCGGAGCCTCTTGAATGTCCTCTTTCATTTCTTTTGTTCATCAAAAGTTCTCCTTTCCATATTACCGCATAAATGCATATTAACTCATCTTATAC
>JAJBTG010000138.1 GCA_020860985.1 Oscillospiraceae bacterium | reverse complement strand
TAAGATGTCCCCCGCCTCTATAGGCGGCGGGTTCCACTTACTTTTTTCAGTGGCGAATCCGCCACTGAAACGTTGAATGACGGGGCTTCGCCCCTTATTGAACTAAAAGTAAGATGTCCCCGCCTTTGGCGGGTATCACTTAATTTTTTCAGTTATGGTCTTTGATTTTTACCGAGGTGTACGCTTCGGTGGGAATAAATTACATCTCCCCGATAAAATGCGGGGTACAGTTTAAGGAGGTCTTTAAAATGGCAAGATTTACATTACCGAGAGATTTGTATTACGGAAAGGACGCGCTTGAAAGTCTGAAAACCTTGGACGGAACAAGGGCGATAGTTGTAACGGGCGGCGGCTCAATGAGGAGAGCCGGATTCCTGGCTAAGGTAGAGGAATACCTTAAAGAGGCGGGAATGGAGGTTAAGCTTTTTGAGGGAGTTGAGCCCGACCCGTCGGTTGAAACAGTTATGAAGGGCGCGGCGGCAATGACGGAGTTTCAGCCGGATTGGATTGTCGCGATAGGCGGCGGCTCGCCGATTGACGCGGCGAAGGCTATGTGGGCATTTTATGAATATCCCGACACTACATTTGAGGATTTGTGTACGCCGTTCAATTTCCCGAAGCTTAGAACAAAGGCTAAATTTGCGGCTATTACATCGACGTCCGGCACCGCTACCGAGGTAACCGCTTTCTCGGTTATCACCGATTACGCAAAGGGCGTTAAGTATCCTCTTGCGGACTTTGAGATTACGCCGGATGTTGCAATAGTCGATCCGGCTTTGGTTGAAACGCTTCCGCCGAAGCAGGTTGCGTATACCGGCATGGACGCGCTTACGCACGCGATTGAGGCGTATGTTTCAACGCTTAATTCACCGTTTACCGACCCGCTTGCGATAAAGGCAATCGAGATGGTGTTCGATTATCTTCCGCAGTCATACATAGGCGATATGGACGCAAGAGAGCAAATGCATTACGCTCAGTGCCTTGCAGGTCAGGCATTCTCAAACGCGCTGCTCGGAATAGTCCACTCAATGGCGCACAAGACGGGCGCGGCTTTCTCAACAGGTCACATCCCGCACGGCTGCGCGAACGCAATCTATCTTCCGTATGTAATAAAATATAACTCGCATGAGCCGGAGGCTATGCGCCGTTACGCGGATATTGCAAGACGTGTAGGTCTTGGCGGAACATCGGAAAAATCACAGGTCAACGCATTGATAGCGAAGATTGAGAAATTTAACAGAGCGCTTAATATCCCCAAAACATTAAAGGAATTTGGCGTAAACGAGGATGAATTTAATGAAAAGCTCGCGTCAATCGCGGAGCTTGCCGTAGGCGATGCCTGCACGGGTTCAAACCCGAGAGCAATCACGCCGAAGCAGATGGAAAAGCTGTTCACCTGCACTTATTACGGAACAGAAGTGGATTTCTGATATGGTAAAAAGCAATGAGGAGTTAATTGTCCGCTAGCTCCGTTTCAAGCGAGCTTGACGGAGCGTTGCTCCGATTTAAAATTAAGAAACAGGAGGGAAGAGGAATGGAACTTAAAGGTTCTAAAACAGAACAAAATTTGATGACGGCGTTTGCCGGTGAGTCACAGGCTCATACAAAGTATTTGTATTACGCTTCAAAGGCGAAAAAGGACGGCTATGTTCAGATAGGAAACCTATTTGAGGAAACCGCGAAAAACGAAAAGGAGCACGCGAAAATTTGGTTCAAGCTTCTGCACGGCGGCAGTGTGCCGGGAACCGTCGAAAATCTTAACGATGCGGCAGACGGCGAAAATTACGAATGGACGGATATGTACAAGAGCTTTGCCGAGGAGGCGAAAGCGGAGGGATTTGACAATATTGCTTATTTGTTTGAAGCCGTAGGAGAAATTGAAAAGGAGCATGAGGAACGCTACAGAAAGCTGCTTGCGAATATAGAAGGCGGTCTTGTTTTCTCAAGGGATAACGACATTGTATGGATTTGCTCAAACTGCGGACATATTCATGTAGGAAAGAAAGCGCCGGAGCTTTGTCCGGTATGCGCTCACCCGAAGAGCTATTTCATGCAGAGAGCCGAAAATTATTAAAAATGCTTTATTGCTGACGGATAACAGCGCGACTGCCGCACCGAAAGGTGCGGCAGTTTTTTTCGCTTGCTTAAGGAATGTGTTATTCCTCGCCGTAGCGGCTTATATAGCATAAATCCTCCTCTATTCTAAGAAGCTGATTGTATTTTGCAACCCTGTCGGTACGGCTCGGCGCGCCTGTTTTAATCTGTCCGGCGTTCACGGCGACCGCGATATCCGCTATTATGGTATCCTCGGTTTCACCGCTTCGATGCGAGATTACCGTGCTGTAGCCGGCTTTATGCGCCATTTCGATTGCGTCGAACGTTTCGGTAAGAGTTCCTATTTGATTTACCTTAATCAATATTGAATTGCCTACTCCCTTTGTTATACCCTGCGCGAGACGTTTTGGATTGGTTACAAACAAGTCGTCGCCTACAAGCTGAACTCTGCCGCCTATGCGCTCCGTCATGGTTTTCCAGCCTTCCCAGTCCTCTTCTCCGAGTCCGTCCTCGATGGAGAAAATGGGGTACCTTTCAATAAGATCCTCCCAGTAATCCACCAGCTCCGCGGAGGTTTTTTGTATGCCGGATTTCGGCAGTGTATATATGTCGTTTTTGCCGGTCCATTCGGACGATGCCGCGTCGATGGCTATTTTAAAATCCTCTCCGGGCTTATATCCCGCCCCCTTAATCGCCTTTACTATAATGTCGAGCGCTTCTTCATCCGCCGATAAATTCGGCGCGAAACCGCCCTCGTCGCCGACGGCGGTTGTATTTCCGCTCTCCGACAGGATTTTTTTCAGCTCATAAAACACCTCGCTGCACCATCTCAAGCCTTGCCTGAAAGACTTCGCGCCGAAAGGCATAATCATAAATTCCTGAATATCTACGTTATTGTTTGCGTGCGCGCCGCCGTTTAGGATATTCATCATCGGTACGGGCAGCCTGTGCCCGTTCACGCCGCCGATATATCTGTAAAGCGGCATTTTCAGATTTTCTGCCGCGGCGTGAGCTGCGGCGAGCGATACTCCGAGGATTGCGTTCGCGCCGAGCTTTGACTTGTTTTCCGTGCCGTCAAGGGCGCACATCTTCATATCGATTGTGCGTTGGTCGAGCACATTCATACCGATGATTTCATCGGCTATAATATCGTTTACGTTTTCAACCGCGTTCTTAACACCCTTGCCGCCGTAACGCTTTTTATCGTTATCCCGCAGCTCCACCGCCTCGTAAACTCCCGTGGACGCGCCGGAGGGTACGCTTGCGCGTCCTGTTCCGCACTCCGTATGAACCTCAACCTCAACGGTCGGATTGCCGCGCGAATCCATAATCTCGCGCGCAAATACGTCAATAATTTCAATGTATCGTTTCATAATTTTTCCTCCTTGAAATTTCGGACAGATTACCGATTATCCTTAGTATGCTTCCGGCTTTGGAAAATTATACTTCGGAAATATAATACATTGACAGGATTGGAATTAGATAGTATAATTAATGTGATTAACTATTGGAGTATGTTCACATAAGCGCCTATGCGCGTGTCTTTTCGGAGAATTTTGCTCTCTGCTTTGTTAAAATTATTTGAAATACGTTGGTATTCATGCATAATTTAGCCTTGCAGAGAACAAAATTACACTTAAAATTCATGCGAACACGCTCTAAAAATTATGGAGGAAAATATGGAAATAACAAAAGAAACGTCAATAAAATTTCCCGACAGCGAATCAACGGCAATAGCTCACGCGCGAAAGATTTTAAACCGCGACTTCGTTAAGGTATTCGGAGCGGATTTCAAGGACGGCGATGATATTGTTTTTGACTTTGACAAAGAAATCAAAAATCCCGAACAATTCGTTGTTTCAATCAGCGGCGGAAAAATCTACATACGCTGTACGGACGAGATGGCGGTTGTTTATGCCGCGCTTCATATAAGCCGAGAATATTTGGGGGTTGATAATTTCTGGTTCTGGACGGAAAAGGAGCCTGAAAACGCCGAGAGGATAACAGTCCCCGACGGTGAGTATATCTCGCCCGTACCGCGCGTTCGTTACCGAGGCTGGTTCGTCAACGATGAGGTGTGCCTTATCGGATGGAGCGATGTGTATCCTCCGTCAAGACAGGTATGGGAAATCGTATTTGAAACGCTTTTGCGCCTGAACGGAAACATGGTAATTCCGGGAACGGATTTGCCGCGAAGCGGCGAGCATTTTGACATTGCCTCCGAAATGGGACTTTATATAACTCATCACCATGCCGAGCCTTTGGGGTCAGAAATGTTTCTCAGAGCATATCCGAACGAGGAGGCAAGCTATGATACAAACGCGGAGCTTTTCCATAAGCTTTGGGCGGATGCGATAGAGAAAAATAAGGACAAAAAAATCGTTTGGACGCTTGGCTTCCGCGGTCAGGGCGACGCTCCGTTTTGGATGAACGATCCAAAATATGTTACGCCGCAAAGCCGTGCGGAGGTTATCCGCAGGGTTATAGACAAGCAGTATGAGATGATTTGCGACAAGGTAGAGAATCCTGTTTGCGCGGTATATCTCTACGGTGAAATTACAGAGCTTTACGAGGGCGGCTATCTGGAGCTGCCGAAGAAATTTATAAAAATATGGTCCGATAATGGCTATGGCAAAATGGTTACGCGCAGACGCGGCACGCACAATCCACGTGTTCCGTCGCTTCCGAGGGAGGACGGTATGCACGGGCTTTATTATCATATAACCTTCCATGATTTGCAGGCGTCGAGCCATCTTACGCTGCTCGGCAATCCGCCCGAATTTGTAAATGATGAGCTTGACCAAGCGTTTAAAGCCGGCGCGGACGATTATCTGCTTTTAAATTGCGGCAATATCCGTCCGCATATTTATATGCTTGATCTTGTTAGCCGTATTTGGCTGAGCGGGAAAGTGGATATAGAGGAGTTTAAAAGGGATTTCTCCGACAGATATTTCGGAAACGCTGAAGCTATTGAATGCTATAACGATTATTTTCAATCGTGCATAAAATACGGCGAGTATGACGACGACCGCGCGGGAGATGAAATATACTACCACACAGCTCGGCGAATTTGTGTTGACTGGGCAAAAGGAAATGAATTTTCCGAGGGACTCGTCTTTGCGACCGGAAGGATGCCGTTTGATGAGCAGGTGGCTTTTTTTGAGGAAAAGTGCGCGGGCGCGGTTGAGCGCTTCGGCGCTCTTGTAAGGAAATGCGAGGCGGTTTCAAATGCGCTTTGCGACAGCGTTTTCTTTGACGATAATATAGCTCTTCAGGCAAGGCTGCATTTATCGGGCGCGAGAGGACTTCGGCTTTTATGCGCGGCGCGCAGGCTGTTCCGTAATGGCGATTATCCCAAGTGCTTTGTTAAGCTGTCGGATTCGATTGCCG
>JAJBTG010000183.1:3442-5451 GCA_020860985.1 Oscillospiraceae bacterium | reverse complement strand
CTGCGCGAGCTGGTTTCAAACGGCTGCGATGCGATAACAAAGCTGAAAAAGCTTGCAAGCATAGGCGATGCGCAGATAAACGAGGACGAAAGGTTTAAGGTTACGATATCGGTATTCAAGGACGCGAAAAAGCTTGTTATAAGCGACAACGGTATCGGTATGACAGCCGAGGAAATCGACAAGTATATCAATCAGATAGCGTTTTCCGGCGCGAGTGATTTCCTTGCGAAGTACAAGGAGGAGGACGACAAGGGCTCTCAAATAATCGGTCATTTCGGACTCGGATTTTACAGTGCGTTTATGGTTGCCGACAGCGTGGAGATTGACTCGCTTTCGTACCAAGACGGCGCAAAGGCAGCAAAATGGACCTGCGACGGCAGTATGGAATTTGAGCTTTCGGACAGCGACCGCACCGAGCGCGGCACCTCCGTCACGTTGAATATCGCGGAGGACTCGGAGGAATTTCTTGACGAGTACACAATTCGTTCGGTTTTGAATAAATACTGCTCGTTCCTGCCGATAGAAATTTATCTCGAGGGCGAGGAAAAGGACGAGGAATGTGACTACGGCGAGGAGCATAAGCATGACGAGGAATGTGACTGCGGCGAAGAACACGAGCATGAACATGAAGAGCCTAAGCCGATAAACAACACCAATCCGCTTTGGATGAAGAAGCCGTCGGAGTGCAGTGACGAGGAATACAAGGAATTTTACAGAAACGTGTTTATGGACTTTAACGAGCCTTTATTCTGGATTCATCTGAATGTCGATTATCCGTTCAACCTAAAGGGTATTCTGTACTTCCCGAAAATCAACCATGAGTTCGCCGGTCAGGAGGGACAGATAAAGCTGTACAACAATCAGGTGTTTGTCGCGGATAATGTTAAGGAGGTAATCCCCGAATTTCTAATGCTCTTAAAGGGCGTTATAGACTGCCCCGACCTACCGCTTAACGTATCGAGGAGCTTTTTGCAGAATGACGGCTACGTTAAAAAGATTTCAAACCACATCACCAAAAAGGTCGCGGATAAGCTGACAAGCCTGTATAAGAACGAGAAAGAAAGCTACGAAAAGTATTGGGACGACATCGACATCTTCATTAAATATGGCTGTCTGCGCGACGAGAAGTTCTACGACAAGGTTAAGGACATTATAATCTACAAGGATTTGAACGACAAATATATAACCCTTGACGAGTACCTTGACGGCAAGGAGGAAAAAGATGTTTACTACGTTTCCGACCCGATAGGTCAGTCGCAGTATGTGAATATGATTAAAAATCAAGGACTTAACGCCGTTGTTCTGCCGAGTATGATGGACACGCATTTTATATCGTTTATAGAAATGAAGCAGTCGGGCGTTAAATTCAAGCGAATAGATTCCGCCGTAAGCGATATTTCAAACACGGAGGAAAAGGACGATGCCGCAAAGGAGCAGGACGAAAAGCTGATTCAAAAATTCAAGGACGAAATCGGTGACGAATCGCTCAAAATCGAGGTACAGTCGCTTAAGGACGAATCCATTCCCGCCGTTATACTTCTGGGAGAGCAATCAAGACGTATGCGGGAAATGTACCGCTCATACGGTCAGCAGATGGCGGGCATGGCGGATATGTTCAAGGATGAGTTTACGCTTGTGCTAAACTCCGGCAACTCGCTTATACAAAAGATTGATTCATTAAACGATGAGGACGCAAAGCTTGTTATCGACCATGTGTATGATTTGGCGAAAATCAGCCACAGTCCGCTCGGCGCGGAGCAAATGACAAAGTTCATCGAGCGCTCAAACAAGCTGCTTGAAAGACTTGTATAACTATGACGAAGCTTCGCCCCTATTGAAATATTGCAGTTGACATTTATGTCAACTGCAAAAAAGCGATATTAAAGCGCTTGCGGTTTTATTTGTAATTCAAAATAAGAGGGACACTAAAATTTAGTGTCCCTCTTATAGTGTCCCCGTTTACGGTTAATCATTCTTCTTGTTCCCGTGGCAAGCGGCCGACATCGAAC
>JAJBTG010000183.1:0-3432 GCA_020860985.1 Oscillospiraceae bacterium | reverse complement strand
AGCCTTTACCCTGCTTTTTCTTCCTATACATATTAAAAATTATTAACGCTACAACCGCAGCAAGAATTATCGAAATAATAACTGTTGCCATTTTTCTTCACCTTTCCTTTAAATAATGAATAAAGCTAACCGCAGTGATAACCTATCGTAACTCCGAACGGATTACGTTTGCGGGAAAGTCTGTTCCGCCGCTTTTGGGAGCGTCCTCCGCCCGATAGGACGGAGGACATTTTTACTACATATTTACAGCCTTACCCTTTACCTTTAATGTTGTGCTTTCCTTATGCGGACGGAACAGCAGATATATAAACGCTATTACAAGCAAAATCGCAACAACCGTACCGATTCCGAAGCCGCCGCCGGTGAACAGATTACCGAGCTGGTATATGCAGAGTGACACAACGTAAGCGAATACGCACTCATAACCGATTGCGAACCACGTCCATTTTGCACTGTTCATCTCGCGCTTGATAGCGCCCATTGCCGCGAAACACGGCGCACAAAGCAGATTGAATACAAGGAACGAGTATGCCGCTATAGCCGTATAACTTGACGCAAGCGAACCCCAAACCTCGGCGCCGTCCTCGGCAACCTCGGCAAAACCGTACAGAATACCGAATGTGCCGACAACATTTTCCTTAGCAATAAGTCCGGTAACAGCTGCAACAGCCGCTTTCCAGTCACCCCAGCCGAGCGGTGTGAATATAGGCGCTATAACGCTTCCTATCTTAGCAAGCACGGAATTATTCAAATCCTCTACCATACCGAATCCGCCGTTTTCAACTCCGAAGCCTTGCAGGAACCACAGTACTATAGTTGACAAAAGGATTATTGTACCGGCTTTCTTAATGAACGACCAGCCTCTTTCCCACATACTGCGGAGAACATTGCCCACAGTCGGAAGATGGTAAGCGGGAAGCTCCATTACGAACGGTGCGGGATCTCCTTCAAACATCTTTGTTTTCTTCAAAATTATACCTGAAACAATGATTGCCGCAATACCCACAAAGTACGCGCTCGGCGCAACCCATGCCGCACCGTCGAACAACGCACCCGCTATAAGCGCTATAATCGGCAGCTTTGCTCCGCAGGGAATAAATGTGGTTGTCATTATCGTCATTTTTCTGTCGCGGTCATTTTCTATCGTTCGCGACGCCATAATACCCGGAACTCCGCATCCGGTACCTATAAGCATCGGAATAAAGGATTTTCCCGATAGTCCGAATTTTCTGAAAATTCTGTCCATTATAAACGCGATTCTTGCCATATATCCGCATGATTCAAGGAACGCGAGGAATATGAACAATACCAGCATCTGCGGCACAAATCCGAGTACCGCGCCGACACCGGCAACAATACCGTCAAGAATAAGGCTGTTGAGCCAATCGGCTGTACCGATTGCATCAAGCAGATTGCCAATCAGCACGGGAATACCCGGTACCCATACGCCGTAATCGGCGGGATCGGGTTCCTCCATTGCAAGCGCCTCTTCAAAATCGACTGCCGCAACGTCAAAGGTTTCCTCAATTTCGCCGTCCTCGTTTTCAATCTCGGCTACAGCTGTTACCTCCGCAGCCGCGGCAAGGAATGTATCGACGGCGCTTTCGTCAACCTCGTCGCCTTCCTCTGCCTCAAGTACGGCGGTAATACCGTCAACGTCTATACCGTTTTCTTCCGCTCCCTCAAGGAATGCGTCAATTTTTGCCTGAGCGGTTTCAAACTCGCCTAACTGCTCCTCATACGCGGATGAGCCTATTCCGAACAAATGCCATCCGTCGCCGAACACTCCGTCGTTCGCCCAGTCCGTCGCCCATGTGCCGACTGTCGAAACCGATATATCATACACAATGAACATTACAACCGCAAATATCGGTAGCGCAAGCCATCTGTTTGTTACAACTCTCTCAATCTAATCCGATGCGCTCAGCTTCGACTTATTTTGCTTCTTCTAGCATCCGCTTATAATCGATGAAATATAATTATATCTCTCGTTTGTAATAATGCTTTCCGCATCATCGTCCATCTCTTTTTCAGCCTTTTCGATTATCGCCGAAACATTCGGAACATTCTTCATAAGCGTTCCGATTTTATCATCGCGCTCAAACAGCTTAATAGCATAGAAACGCTTCTGTTCCTCGGGGATGGAGTCGTCAAGTCTTGATGCAATCTCATCGATATATCCCTCCGCCTTTTCGCTGAATCTATGTACCGAATTGAATTTGCTCTTGTTCTTTGCCGCCGCGACAGCCTTCTTTGCCGCCTCGTCAATTCCCTTTCCCTTAAGCGCGGAAATGGGCACAACCTCGCATCCGACAGCCTTGCCGAGCTTTGCAAAATCGATTTTGTCGCCGTTCTTTTCAACAACATCCATCATATTTATCGCCATTATAACCGGTATTCCAAGCTCCGTAAGCTGTGTTGTAAGGTAAAGATTTCTTTCGAGGTTGCTTCCGTCAACGATATTCAAAATCGCGTCGGGGCGTTCATTGATAAGATAATTTCTCGCTACAACCTCCTCAAGCGTATATGGCGACAGGGAGTAAATTCCCGGTAAATCCATAATGCTTACATCCTTTTGACCCTTTAATTTACCCTCTTTTTTTTCAACTGTAACTCCGGGCCAATTTCCGACAAACTGATTCGAGCCCGTAAGAGCGTTGAAAAGTGTTGTTTTACCGGAGTTGGGATTTCCGGCAAGAGCTATTTTTACTGACATTTTTATACCCTCCTAATACCTGTTAGACCTCGCTAACCAACATTCAAAAAAATTAATCCACCAGTATCATCACCGCGTCCGCTTTTCTTAGAGAAAGCTCATATCCGCGAACCGTTACCTCAATGGGATCGCCCAAAGGAGCAAGCTTGCGAACATAGACCTCGGTACCCTTTGTTATGCCCATGTCCATGATGCGTCTTTTTACCGCGCCTTCGCCGTCAAGCTTGACAACCTTGACCGTTTCCCCCACTCCAACATCCTTCATTGTTCTCATAAAAATTTCCATAGCCTTTCTATCCGCAAAAATAATGAATTTTCTAACGAATTATCTGCGGACCGGTAATACGTTAAATTCCGTCCGAGCATAAACGCGCGGACAATTAAATAAGTCGGCTGCTCAAATCAGCCAACCTACGCTCAAACCATAATACGGTTAGCCATAGCTCTGTCAATGGCAACCCGCGTTTCCTTGATGCTCACGATTACATTTCCGGCTATTTCGGATATAACCGTAACCTCGCTGCCCTCGAAAAAGCCGAGATTTTAGAGAAAACGTCTTGTATCGTCTTTTCCGTTTATTTTAACAATATTCTTTTTTTCTCCCGCATTCAGTATAGTTAAAGGCATCATTTTCTCCTCCATCGATTTATTCGCGTTTGATGTACACTCCTGTAGCACATGGCTGTCTTTTTTTGTCTGATTGTATCTTTAGATAC
>JAJBTG010000115.1 GCA_020860985.1 Oscillospiraceae bacterium | reverse complement strand
AACCTAAATTAAGATGTCCCCCGCCTCTTAAAGGGGCGGGTGCCACTTAATTTTATGAGGGGGAGACCCAAGCTCCCACTGAAAGCGTTGAATGACGGGGCTGTGCCCCTTATTGAATTCAAAAGGGGCGAAACCTACAGACAATTAAAAATGCTCCCCCGATTATTGGGGGAGCAAAACAGAAAATCCGCGTTTAATCAAATCCCGTTTCGGCATTACCCGCTTACGGTCAATGGGTCGAAGCAAGGCTTCCTCTCAGCAATAAGCTCCCCTATATAGATTTATTATATAACATATGAATTATAATGTCAACAAAAATGTTTCAGAATATAGTTAAATATTTCCTCCGCGACTTTATCCTTGCTAATCTTCTCAAGCGGATATTCATCGTCCTCTGTTATAATCGTTACTACATTCGTATCGGTACCGAAGCCCGCGCCCTCTACTCTGAGATTATTCGCGACTATCATGTCGATATTCTTTTTCTCGAGCTTTTTTCTTGAATTTTCAATCAGGCTCTCCGTTTCCATTGAAAACCCGCATATGATCTGATTTTCTTTTTTCCGCTCGCCGAGCGTTTTTAAAATGTCAACCGTCCGTTCAAGCCTTATAACCGCCTCGTCGTCCGATTTTTTTATCTTATTTTCCGCGACATTTATCGGGCGGTAATCCGCTACCGCCGCCGCCTTTACGATTATATCCGAGTCATCCGAATATTTGAGTACCGCGTCGAGCATATCCGCCGCGCTTATTACCTCAACCGTCCGAACAAACTCCGGCGGTTTAATCTCCGCCTTAGCCGTGACAAGCGTTACGTCCGCGCCGCGAAGCATCGCGTTCCGCGCAACGGCGTACCCCATTTTTCCCGTGGAGTGATTTGTTATAAATCTCACGGGGTCGATGGCTTCCCGTGTCGCTCCTGCGGTAACAAGCACTTTCTTTCCGTATAAGTCCTTTTCATAAGCGACTTCCCTTAATATATATTCAAGCAACAGCTCCTCGCTCGGCATTCTTCCGTCCCCGATGTCGCCGTTGGCGAGCATACCGGTATCGTGAGATACAATTTCATAACCGAATTTCTCGAGCCTTTTAATATTGTCTTGAACAATCGGATTATGAAACATATTATGGTTCATTGCCGGCGATATAATTTTTTTGCACGGACATGCCATTACCGTAGTAGTAAGCATATCATCCGCTATTCCGTTCGCCAGCTTACCGATTACGTTCGCGCTTGCCGGAGCAATCATAACAATATCTGCCTGCTTTGCAAGAGTGACGTGTTCTACGCTGTATTGAAAATTCCTGTCGAATGTATCGATAAGGCATTTGTTTTGAGTGAGGGTTTCAAAGGTTATCGGATTTATAAAATTTTCAGCATTCCTCGTCATAAGGACATGGACATTACAATTAAGCTTTTTCAGCATACGCGCAAGATTCGCCGCCTTATACGCCGCGATGCTGCCTGTAACGCCCAAAACGACTGTTTTTCCTGTAAGCATAATATCTCCATTCCGCCCGCCCCGCATTGGCATAAAGGGTAATTAACCAATCTCTTATCTGCGGGGCAGGGAATGATAAGGGATTTAATAAGGGGCAAAGTCCCGTTATTTAATATTTCAGAAGTTGTACAAATTAAGGCAATGCCGCCGCCTATCGAAGCGGGGAACATCTTAATTCAACTACACAAATCAATTGAAATAATCATACACCATTGAGGAAATATTGATTATTTTATTTATCGCCGAGCCGCTGATGTCCTCGGTAAGCTCGTTTGACATTATGCAGATTATGTACAAGCAATTCGGGGAATACACGATCGCCGCGTCATTTTGCGCGCTGCTCATTTCACCGGTCTTATTCGCGACGAAAGCCTCATCCGGAACTCCCGCCGGAATTTTATATCTGACCTGCTGACCGAAAAGCAAATCAATCATCTCATCGCTCGCCGTATAGGAAATCAGGCTCTTGCGGCATATGCTCTCCAACAGTTTTCCGCAGTCGTTTACGGAGGTGTAATTTCTGCCCTTTGCCGGATGAGTCCTTACGCTCTGCAAATCGCACTGCTGCTTGGTGTCGGCAAACCCGTAGCGGCTTGTACAGTCATTTTCAACCTCAAGTCCCGCATCAAAATCACCGCCGCCGAGAATCTCAACAAGCCGATTGGTGGCATCGTTATCGCTCACGGTAATCATTTCTGTCAGCAATGAGGATATTTCCTCTGTTTTTTCAAGCTCGCCGTTTTCAAGCTTTTCATAAACGGCGTTCATAATAAACATCTTTATAAGACTTGCCGAATACATCGGGTGATTATTAATGCTGAGATATTCGTTTGTGTCCACGTTTTTAACATAGACCGCCCATTCGCCCTCCGCGGCGGCTATCGATTCCTCTATAGCCGCTTTTAAATCCCAAAGACCCTCCGTTTCCTCGGGAGGTGCGTCGTTATATTCGACATTATCTGTTATGTATATGCTGTCATAAATCAAATCGCCATCATATGTCAATTCCGCAGGCATAATATCGGCAGCGTCGGATATTTCCGTTGGCTCCTCCTTTTCGGGAAGAGCCTTTATAAGCGAGGAAAACGCCTCCTCATGCAATTCATTTTTGCCGGTGCATCCCGAGGCTGCCGCAACAGCCAATGCAAGTATTAAATAAAATAATAATTTCTTCATATCATTTTCCCGATGCGCCGCGAAAAATTTCCGCGTCCTGAAATCGTTTGGTTTAATAACGCACACATAGCGCCGTCATTTATTTATGTTCTTATTATAAATAATCATCAAGCCCTTAAGCAGAAGCTCGTTATCGAGAATTATATCCCGCTCGCAGAACGGAACAACCGACGAAGCAAGTCCGCCCGTTGCCACTACAGTGACCTCCATGCCAAGCTCCTTTTCTATTCTTTCCACCATTCCGTCCATGCTCGAAGCATTGGAATACAAAATACCGCTTTTCATGGAATCGACGGTATTCCTGCCGATAACGCTTTTTGGCGGGTCAAGACTTATTTTCGGGAGCTGCGAGGTTTCGCCCACAAGAGAATTGAGGGATATTTCAAGTCCCGGAATTATCACCGTGCCGAGATAATTTTTATCCGCGTCAATTACGGAAATTGTAGTCGCGGTACCCATATCAAAAATCACAAGCGGCAGCGGATATTCATTTATTCCGGCAACGGCGTCAACCACCAAATCGCTGCCGAGCTGAGCGGGATTGTCGGTCAGAATATTAAGTCCCGTTTTAATTCCCGGTCCTATCAGCATTACATCCGCCTTTGTAAGCTTCTCCATCGCTCTTTTTATAACATTCGTAAGAGAGGGAACAACGGAGGATATTATGCCGCCGTCAATATTTTTCGGCGATATGCTGTATATCTCCATAACATTTTTGAACAGAATAGCATACTCAAGCTCCGTTGATTTATGGTTTGTTACAAGTCGCTCGGTAAACTCTATTTTACTCCCGTTGAAGCAGCCGATAACAATATTGGTATTTCCTATATCTATAGCTAATATCATTGCAGCATCTCCTTTAACGTGCCGTGTTTTTCATATGATGTTACCTTTGTAATTTTATTTTCCTCATTTACGAACACCACCCGAGGCGGGTTTTCCTTGGCTTCGCTTTGTTCAAGTTGGGCATATGCCATAATTATAATTCTGTCGCCCTTTTGAACGCATCTTGCCGCCGCGCCGTTTAAGCATATAACGCCGCTTCCGCGCTCGCCGGCGATTGTGTAGGTTTCAAAGCGGCTTCCGTTATTTACGTCCACAACCTGAACCTTTTCATATTCAAAAATTCCCGCAGCCTCCAAAAGCTCCTCGTCAACGGTTATACTGCCGACGTAGTCCAGCTCCGCCTGCGTAACCACTGCTCGGTGAATTTTGCTTTTTAACATTGTTATAAGCATCTATACCACCTCAAAATTATCTATTAAACGGGTTTTGCCGATATATACCGCCATCGCGCAAAGCGCGGGTCTGTCAATGGTTTTAATCTGCTGCATGGTGAGCGCATCGACAATTTTTACATAATCTGTTTTTGCAAGCGGCTCTGTTTCGATATTCTTTACCATCGCGCTTACAATTTTTTCAGTGTCCCTTTCGCCGCTTTCAATCATGCTTCTGCCCAGATTTACGGTCTTGCTTAAAATCAGCGCCGCCCTGCGTTCCTCCGCGCTCAGATAGGTGTTTCTGGAGCTTTTTGCAAGTCCGTCCGCTTCGCGTACTATCGGACAGCCGTTGATTTTAATATTCATATCCAGGTCCTCAACCATTCGTTTGATAACGGCAAGCTGCTGCGCGTCCTTTTGACCGAAATACGCGTTGTCCGGCGTAACTATATTAAAGAGCTTTGAAACAACGGTGCATACGCCGCGAAAATGAATAGGTCTGCTAAGACCGCAAAGCTCCTTTGTAAGCACGTCCATATCAACGTACGAACAAAACATATCGCCGTACATTTCCTCCGGCTCGGGATTGAAAATCAAGTCCGCGCCATGCTCCCCGCAAACCTCACTGTCACGCGCGATGTCGCGCGGATAGCTTTCCAAATCCTCGTTAGGGGAGAACTGCATAGGATTTACAAAAATCGAAACAACCGTGCGGTCGTTATTTTTCACGGACGCGTCAATAAGGCTCGCGTGTCCCTCGTGAAGGTACCCCATCGTGGGAACAAGTCCCACGGTAAGTCCCTGTTTTTTCCATTCTTTAACTGTATCTCTTACCTCTTGCTTTGTTTTAACAAGCTTCATTTATAATCCAACTCCTTAATGCAGGCTTAATATATACTCCGCGTTCATAGGCGGGGTATAATTTCCGCCCGTGTGATTTAGTTGTAGCAGTTTTTTTCCTCCGGGAATACGCCCGATTTTACTTCACTTATATAATTCCTGAACGCGTCCCGCATAGCCTCGCCTATATCGGCGTATTTCTTTACAAATTTAGGCGTAAAATCCGAAAACATTCCGAGCATAGCCTGATACACCACCACCTGACCGTCACATTCCGCGCCCGCGCCTATGCCTATGATCGGAATGGAATTTGACTCCGGTATAATTTTCGCAAGCTTCGCCGGAACACATTCAAGCACAAGCGCAAATGCTCCCGCCTCCTCGATTGCTTTCGCATCGTCAATAAGCTTCTTTGCCGCCTCGTCGGTTTTGCCCTGAACCTTAAATCCTCCGAACGCGTTAATAGACTGCGGAGTAAGTCCCAAGTGCGCGACAACCGGAATGGACGAGTCTACAATCGCGCGGATTTGCCTGCAAACAGAAGCTCCGCCCTCAAGCTTTACAGCCTGCGCGCGTCCCTCCTTTATTAATCGTCCCGCGTTTACTACAGCGTCATACACCGAGGTCTGGTACGACATAAAGGGCATATCCGCGACAACCAACGCGTTTTTTGCTCCTCTTGCAACCGCCGCGGTATGATGAATCATATCCTCCATTGT
>JAJBTG010000139.1 GCA_020860985.1 Oscillospiraceae bacterium | reverse complement strand
TGCGAAAATTAAATGAACCCACCGCCTATAGAGGCGGGGACATCTTACTTTTAGTTATATTCGTTTTACGGACGCGAGCTGTAAGGATGAGTATTTTTAATCTTTTTTATATACGCGAAGGTTTTATCTTCTCCCTCGGATTGAATCATCCTAAGCCAGCTTTCGAGAAGCTTCGATGTTTCAGGGTGCATTGCGCTTCGCGCACTTCCCGATAGGAAATAATTGATGGGATTGTCGTTTGTGTAATTGTCGCCCTGATATATTTTGCCCGCGGCAACTCGGTCACAGAACATATCCTTTACATATTTTATCGGCATTTCGATAGCTTCAAGCCGTTTGGTAGTGGGATTGTAATCCGTCCAATATTCAAAATGATGCTTGTTTCTGCCTTTATGGTGCATCCATGCGAGAGAATATCCGTATTCCTTGCGTTCCGCTTCGGTGGGACTTCTGTCGCCGAGATAGAATCTTGCGCCGGGTATAAATTCGGCGGGACTGTACTTTGATAAATCGTGTCTGAGTCCCTGCCAAAGTATTCCCGCTTTATAGCAATGCCGAATTACCATATGTCTGTGCTTTGTAATTGTACAAAAATGCTTTACAAAATGCAGCATAACGTACCTCCGTAAGTAAGTTTTAAGCAATTGTGGATTTTGCAATTGCAATATATTCCAACATAAATTTGCAGACCGCAGCGCGGCGGGCAAATGATGTTTCAATGTTCTCATGGGCAACCAAAGCTTTGTTTTGGAATATGCCGTGAGGTTATTCTAAAATAAATTTACGGGCTGCTTTGCAGCCGCCGTAATTATTATAACACATTCCTATACAAAAAACAACGAAAAAACACAAAAAAGTCCGAGGCTGTGAGACCTCGGAGCATTTATGTTTTACTGCATTTTGTTTTCGTATTCTTCAATCATCTTTTTAACCATCTGACCGCCGATTGAACCTGCCTGCTTTGCGGTCAAATCACCGTTGTAATTCTCTCCGAGAGTGATGCCCAGCTCCTGAGCCGCTTCCGTCTTGAACTGTTCCAAAGCTTGTTTTTTACTTTTTGCCATTGTCTTTTTCTCCTTTACTGTTTTTGGCGGCTTATGTCGCCGCTTGTTTTATTTACGGAGAATATCCGCAATAATAATTTGTGCATTGAAGGAAAAAATATAGCTTGTAATTTTTGTTAATTCATTATCACTTCGTTATCGAAAATCTTGTCGCACCGACGTTTCAGTCCGCGGTGCTTTTCCAAGGTAAGATTTCTGTCCTCTTTAATTATCAGCGCCGCCGCATCCTGCGACTGCTTAAGAATATCGGCATCCTCAAAGAGATTCGCAATCTTCATTTCCGGCAAACCGTGCTGACGCGTTCCGAAGAAATCCCCCGGACCGCGAAGCTTTAAATCCTGCTCGCTTATGTAGAAGCCGTCGTTTGACATACACATTGTTTCCATACGTTTTTTTGTCACTTCATTTTTTCCGTGAGCGAAAAGTATGCAGTATGCCTGGTCGCCGCCGCGCCCTACGCGCCCGCGAAGCTGATGAAGCTGTGACAGACCGAAGCGTTCCGCGTTTTCGATTATCATAAGATTTGCGTTGGGAACATTTACTCCGACTTCGATTACCGTGGTTGAAACGAGAATTTGTATTTCTCCGGCAGCGAACCCGTTCATAATCTCGTCCTTGATTTTCGGCTTCATTTTGCCGTGCATAAGCCCCACGAAAAACTGCGGAAAAATTGCTTGCAGCCTGTTTGCCAAATCCTCGGCGTTCTGCAAATCGCTTTTTTCGGTTTCCTCTATAAGCGGACAGACAATGTAGGCTTGGGTTCCGGCGGATACATTTTTCTCGATAAACGCGAAAATGCGCTTTCGCATATTTTCACCAACCGCGTATGTTTTAACGGTTTTTCTGCCCGGGGGAAGCTCGTCGATTATTGAAATGTCCAGGTCGCCATACAAAATCAAGGCGAGAGTTCGCGGAATAGGTGTTGCCGACATGATGAGCATATGCGGATTGTGACCCTTTGCCGCGAGCTTCGCGCGCTGTTCAACTCCGAAACGATGCTGCTCGTCCGCTACGACGAATGCCAGATCAAAAAATGTCACCTGCTCCTGAATGATGGCGTGCGTTCCGACAATAACATCCGCGACGCCGGTAGCAATCATGTCATACGCAAGCCGTTTTTCCTTTGCTTTCATGCTGCCCGTAAGCAGCACGACATTGATTCCCGTGCCCCTAAAAAAGTCATTAAGAGTTTCGAGGTGCTGAGAAGCGAGTATTTCCGTCGGAGCCATCATCGCCGCCTGATGTCCGTTTTTGACCGCCGCGTATATCGCCACCGCCGCGACGGCGGTTTTACCGGAGCCGACATCGCCTTGAACAAGTCGGTTCATCTGCAAACCTCCGGAGCAGTCGGACAATATTTCCTTGAGCGTTCGCTTTTGTGCGCCTGTGAGGGAGAATGGGAGGGATTCGATAAGTTCACGGACGCACTCCGTGTTCTCGAATACAATTCCGTCCGCATGACTGTTCTCATGCTTTCTGTTAAGCAGAGCGAGCTGCAAAACGAGAAGCTCCTCAAAAACAAATCTCTGACGAGCGATGCTGTAGCTTTTGAAATCATCGGGGAAATGGATATTTTTCATTGCGTAATTAAGCTCGGCGATATTGAATTTTTCTCGTATTTCATCGGGTATGTATTCATTAAGCCTGCCTGCCTCCTTCAACGCAAGCTCCATCGTTCCCTGAACGACCTTTTGAGTAAGGCTTCCGGTAAGCGGGTAAATGGGAACGATTTTTCCAGTGAAGCGCTCCTTGCCCGCCTTTTCATGGATGGGGTTTATCATTTCGAGTTTTCCGCGATTATTGGCTGTGATTTTTCCGTAAAGCGTGAATTTATCTCCGGTCATAAATTGGTTTTTCACGAAGCGATTATTGTACCAGACTACGCTTATGGCGCCCGAATCATCGCACGCGGTCATATTGTAAACGGTCATTCCTTTACGTATGCGGTTTTCGCGGACAGGCGAAAAAACGGTAATGCAAATGCACACCGTTTCGCCTGCTGCGCAGTCCGATATTTTCTTTATTTCCGACCTGTCCTCGTGGGTTCTCGGAAAAAAATATAGTAAATCCTCAATTGTTTTGATGCCCTTTTTTTCAAAAAGCGCCGAACGCGCCTCTCCGACTCCCGCAAGACAGTCTATTCTTTTAAATCTGTAATCTTCCATATTTACTCTACCGAAACTATATAATAATACAACGGCTGACCTCCGCACCGCATCATGACCTCAATTTCATCATCGGAGTACTTTTCCTCAAGACGGCGCGCCGCGGCGTCCGCTTCGGCTTTTTTAATATCCTTACCGTAATAAACCATGATAAACTCCGAATCCTCATCGACGAGCGCGTCAACAAGCACGTCGAGAACGTCCTCTCGGGTTTCACCGACAACGGATATATCGCCGTCCGTTATGCCCAAAATATCGTTCTTCTTAATTTGCACACCCTCTATTTCCGTGTCGCGTACAGCAAAGGTTATCTGTCCGGATTTAACGGCGCTCATAGCCTTCTGCATTGCCGACTCGTTTTGCTCCGCGTTCTTTTTGCCGTTGAACGCCATCATTGCGGCGATACATTCGGGAATGTTTTTCGTAGGGATAACCATTACGCTTTTGCCATCCGCAAGCTCCGCCGCTTGATTTGCCGCCATGATAATATTTTTATTGTTAGGCATTACAAAAACTGTTTTTGCTTTAACCTTGTTTATCGCTTTGAGAATATCATCGGTTGACGGATTCATTGTCTGACCGCCCTCAATTACTCTGTCAACACCCAAATCCTTGAGTATAGCGACGATATTTTTTCCTGCGCACACCGAAACGAAACCGAAATCCTTGATTTCAACGGGCTTCTTTTGGCGCGGCTTTTTATGCTTAACCTTTAAGTCCGCAGTCTTTTTGCTTTCCGTTGAGGCTGATTCATCGATAAGAGATTTATGCTGGTGCTTCATGTTGTCTATCTTCAGATTTATCATCTCGCCCAGCTTAATTGCTTCTTCAAGTACAAATCCCGGATGGTTTGTGTGGATATGTACCTTTACAATTTCCTCATCGTCAATTACAAGCATACAATCGCCTTTGGCAGATATTGTGTTTTTGAAATCCGAAACGTCAAGCTTCGGTTCCGATTTTTCGATTATAAATTCCGTACAGTATTTAAACTTTATATCCTCGGAGCTTGCCTTTTTGACAGCCTTTTTCTTTACTGCTTCGGGGGCAGGCTCCTTGATGTCGCTCTCAATTATACTGCCGGTTTTCAAAAATTCAAGCGCGCCCTCCAGAACGAGCATCCAGCCTTGGCCTCCCGCATCCACCACGCCGGCTTGCTTCAGTGCCGGAAGCTGTTCGGGAGTGTGGGCGAGGGCAGCGTTTCCGCGTTCAACCGCCGCGGACAGAACAGAGGTAATATCGTCCTCGGCTTCGGCGGCTGCTTCCGCTCCGGCGGCGGCTTCACGCGCGACTGTAAGGATAGTTCCCTCGGTCGGCTTCATGACCGCCTTGTACGCCGCCGACGTACCTTTGCCGAGCGCGCGGGCAAATTCAACCGCCGTACAGGTTTTCTTGCCTTTAAGACTTTTTGAAATTCCTCTGAAAAACTGCGAAAGTATAACGCCGGAATTTCCGTGCGCGCCGCGCAGCGTTGAAAAGGACATCATGTCCGCCGTTTTTGTAACGGAGCCGCTTTGGTTTGTGAGAAGCTCCGAGGACATTGCCCTAACCGTAAGCGACATATTGGTTCCCGTATCTCCGTCGGGAACGGGAAACACATTCAGCTCGTCAACGAGCTGTTTGTTATTGTATAAATTATTGGCGCCGGAAACAAACATCGACGCCAGCGTTTTTCCGTCAATTACCATAACCGCTCCTTATTCGTCGACCGTACATTTACTCTGTTTACCTTTAATCCCACCGCGCTCTCAAGAGTGTATCGAACGCGGTTTACAATGCTCTTGCATACCGTGCCTATGTTTACTCCGTATTCGACAATGATGTGCATATCAACTATAATGCCGTCGTCCTGAACGGTGACGTTTATTCCCTTTGTCATGCTGTCCGGCATGAGCAGATTAACGATACCGTCCTTTTTGTTTCTGGATGCCATTCCTACAACGCCGTAACATTTACCGGCTACCGCTCCCGCAACCTCCGCAATTACGGAGTTGGATATGAAAACCTCTCCCAAAGAACCGCTTGTCTTTAATACCATTTTTAATCTTCCTTTCAAATAAATTCAGTAAAGGGCAAAGCCCGTTTTTTCGGCGTGAAATAAAGCTGCCGCAATCGAGTTTGAATCCGCCGCCCGAATGGAAGCGGAATATATTATATATATTTTACTATATTTTCTTAATTTAGTCCATAGATATTTTAAAAATTTATTAAATTTACCGCGAGGGGACATC
>JAJBTG010000268.1:3255-5460 GCA_020860985.1 Oscillospiraceae bacterium | reverse complement strand
CCACATCGCGACGCCTGTTCTGAAGGTGCTTCCCGGCTGGAAATCCGTTATTCGCGGTATAAAAAAATATGAGGCTTTACCCGAAAATTGCCGCGCCTATATCGAATTTATAGAAAAGGAGCTTGAGGTACCGATTACGATTGTTTCAAACGGTCCTTCAAGAGATGATATTATTTTAAGATAAGCACAAAGGATCGCCGTAAATCCGTTTTTAACGCGCGATCCTTTTTCAATTATGGAGGAAATTATGGATATATCCGCTGTAAAGCTCATAATCTGGGATTTAGATGACACCTTTTGGGACGGAACCGTTTCCGAACAAAGCGTGCGTCCCGTTAAAAAATGTATTGACGCTGTAATATTATGCGCCGAAAAAGGCATTGTAAGCGCGATTTGCTCAAAAAACGATGAAGCTCCGTGCCGCAAGCTGCTCACGGATTGGGGCGTATGGGATTATTTTGTTTTCAATTCAATAAATTGGCAGCCTAAGGGACAGAGAATACGGGGGATTATATCCGATATGAATCTCCGCGCTGAGAATGTTTTGTTTATTGACGACAATCATCTTAATTTGGAGGAGGCAAAATATTATTCGCCGGAGCTTATGACCGCCTCGCCCAATATTATCGACGAGCTTTTGCGCGATGTTTCCGCGCTTGACAAAAGCGATAAGAGCCTCGAACGGCTCAAGCGCTATAAAATCCTCGAGAAAAAGCAGAGCGAAAAAAACAGCATGGGTTCAAACGAGGAGTTTCTGCGCCAAAGCGCGATTCATGTTGAAATCCACAGCGACTGTAAAACGGAAATCGATCGTATTCACGAGCTTATTCTGCGCACAAATCAGCTTAATTTTACAAAGCTGCGTTCCACGCGCGATGAGCTTGAAGCAATTCTGGACGACCCGAATATCAAATCGGGTTATATCACCGCGGGCGATAAATACGGCGACTACGGAATTATCGGCTTCTTCGCCTGCCGCGGCAAAAAGGCTCTGCATTTTCTGTTCTCCTGCCGCACTCTCGGCATGGGCATTGAGCAGTATATTTACGAGCAGCTCGGTTTCCCGGAAATAGCAATCGAGGGTGCGGTATCGGCTGAAATAGGAGCCGACAAGCCCCGAGTGACCTGGATAAATCAAAGCGCCGAACCCGATAGCTCCTCGGAAATATCAGGCATAAACGGCAGCTTCCGAATCCTTATGAAGGGTCCCTGCGACCTGCTGCAAATATTTTCGTTTATCAAAAACGAGGATATATTTGACTGCGAATTTACCTATACAAGCGAGGAAAAGCATTCCCTGGGCGTAGCAATTGAGGGGATGAACCACACGATGCAGATTGTGCAGTCGCTCACGCTCAGCGATAACGAAAAGGCGGAGGTCTGCTCCCTGCCCTTCTGCGACTCAAAAATGTACCCTAAGAGCATTTATGAAAACGAATACGGAATGATTTTTATAAGTATTCTGACAGACGTAAATTTGGGAATGTACAAAAAAATCGGCGGTAATCAAATTTTCGCGTTCGGCGAATGGCTGTATCCGCTGACGGCTAGGGCAAATTGGGATAAGTATATAAATAAAGAGGTGTATACCGCCAACTGCCGCTTCACGCGCGAAATGCTTGAGAGCTTTTCAAAGCAGTATGAGTTTATCGGA
This sequence comes from Oscillospiraceae bacterium, assembly GCA_020860985.1. Classification (GTDB taxonomy): domain Bacteria; phylum Bacillota; class Clostridia; order UBA1381; family UBA1381; genus JALEPO01. The sequence continues at coordinate 3,806 of JAJBTG010000268.1, read as the reverse complement.
AGAATGACGCCAGAAATGCTCGTTGAAAATTTGAGGTTTATACGCGAAAATATACCGCGTAAAACAGAGCTTGTAATCATGCTCGGCTGCGAAACGGAGTTTCTCGCAAACAAGCTCGCGGCATGGACCGACCGTCACAACGACCACATACGCTTCAATAAAGCGGTTCGCGAATTTGCGAAAGACTATGACAACATAACACTGTTTGACGTGAACGAGTACATTTCCTCCCAGGAGGACTTCAGCGACAGCATAAATCATTACAAAAAACGCGTTTACTATCTGATGGCACAGCGGTTCACGGAAATGATAAACAGCCGCGCCGAAGTCGATATTAAGCAAACGTCAAAGCTTAACCTGGCGTATCTGTCGCTCAAGCAAAGGGTTAAGGAAATTTTAACGGGATACAGATAAACACCTTTATTTAAAAAATCAAGACGTTTCCCCCCATTCGGCGCTCACGTCCGATTTTAAGCTATAGGAGAGTATCAATGGAACACAAATTCAAATACTCAAACGACAATAAAAGATACCACACCTGGCTTTACCAG
>JAJBTG010000268.1:0-3245 GCA_020860985.1 Oscillospiraceae bacterium | reverse complement strand
GGATTGGCGGCTGCACATACTGTTCCGGCAGCAGAAGCGGCGATTTCGCGGGCGACCCTACGCACGGCATACTTACTCAGTTTGAGGAGATTAAGTCAAAAATGCAGCAAAAATGGGACAGGGCGAAATATATCCCCTACTTTCAGGCGCACACCAACACGTATGCCCCCGCCGACATTCTGCGGGAGCGGTTTGAACCGGTGCTTTCGCAGGACAATGTTGTCGGGATAAGCATAGCGACGCGCGCGGACTGCCTTGAAAACGATGTTCTTGAATATTTGGAGGAATTAAACAGCCGAACATACCTGATTGTCGAGCTTGGCCTACAAACAATATTTGACGAAACCGGCGAAAAAATAAACCGCTGCCACACATACGCGGAATTTCTCGAGGGCTATGAAAAGCTCCGTCAAAGAAATATAAATATATGCGTGCATCTTATTGACGGACTTCCCGGCGAAACAAAGGAAATGATGCTTGAAAGCGCGGAAGCTGTCGCAGAATTAAACCCACATTGCGTAAAGCTGCATCTGCTTCACATACTTAAAGGCACAAAAATCGCCGAGCAATACATGAACGGCGATTTTAAACTGCTTACACTTGAAGAATATGTAGATATAATCGTGAGCCAGCTGGAGCTGTTTTCGGAGGAAACCATAATCCAGCGTCTTACCGGCGACGGCGGACGCGATACACTTATAGGTCCCTTATGGAGCTTGAAAAAATTTGTTGTACTGAATGAAATCGACAAGCTCATGCTAAAGCGCGACACATATCAGGGCGCGCGGTATAAATCCTTGAGCATTGTGCAGTAATCCTCAAAAGTGGTTGTGAATATATAATTCATTATCAGCACCTCATCGGGATGATACTCGTCAAGCACGTCTTGAAAATCCGCCTCATAATTCCTCGGGTCTACAAGAACAACGGTTTTATAATTTTGAATAATCCACGGCGCAAACGCATTAGCGAACGAATCACGAACAATCACTATCGTCTTGCCCGTGGGATTTTTTTTGTTTGTAATCGCGGCAAGAGGATGATCGCCGCTCAGGAAAAAGTTATAATTAGCCTTTGTCTTGTCAAAGAGCGTACCGTTATAGTAAATCTTTTCTCCGTTTTCAAAGCCCTGCATGGAAAGCTCGATTTCATTATCCTTATCGGTATCGTACCATTCGATTGTGTCCGGGTCCTCCGCAATTTCCGGCGCGCCCGCCTGCTTGTAGAGATACCCCAGAAAGTTCGGTATATTATTTTTTTCAAAATTATCCTTGTTTACCGGCGTCATCCCAGCAGTCTGCGAAAACGCGGTATATCCGTAATACGCGCCCAGGGGCGTCCAGTGATGGTCGGAGCGAAAATAGACATACTCGCCGCTGTGCTGCTGAAGCTGCGAATACATATCAACCGTAGTTACGCGCTCATCAAGCTGATTATAGATATAGTCTATTGTTTCCTTTTGGCTGTCCTGCATATTAGCGTAAATCGGCTCCTGAAATTCAAGCTGAGTAGGAATCAGCGCGGCATACAGCTTTATATCATCATCGAGCTTTTCCGCGTAATTATTTACCGCCTCGATGTATTCCTCCTCATGAGCGGTATTTTTTACAAATATTTCAAATATTGTTTTGTTGACTATCAAAAGACTTGCCTTTTGAGTTGTTCCCGTACCGATGTCCGTATCGGTATAAACAAGCCTTCCGGCGGGAGTGCTTATTCCCTTTGACGAGGTTATTCTTTCATTGAGCGAGGTAAAGAATGACCGAAATCCGAGATTGTCATCGATAAAGCTTTCAAAGTCCTGCTCAAACTCGCCCGAAAAAACCGTTTCCTTTGTAAGCTCCGGCATAGAGGCGAGAGTCCTGTTCTCCTCCTCCGCGCTTTTTTCGTCCGCCGGACAAATTAATATCACCGCGAATATACAAAGCATCAGCGCAAACACCGCTATAATTATTCTGTTTTTCATGCGCATCACCTCAACAATATTTTAAATCGGAGCAACGCTCCGTCAAGCTCGCTCGGAATGGAACCTCGCCCTCATTGAACGGAATACCGTCCGATACTCCCCGCTAAAATCTAAAATACAAAAACGGATTATAGGTCTGTCCTACAAGCATCACAAAGCATAACGCAAGACCGAGCGCCACAAGCACCGGCTCGGTAATCGCGGCAAACCTTGCGTGCTTCTTGCACAGATGCCCGTAAATAACGGCGGGTACGGGCGTAATTCCTATTGCACATACCACAATAAGCCACAAATTCGTGCATATCGCGGAAACTGATGTTAAGTCATAGAGCTGACTTCCGATGCCGAATGCGCCCTTTATGAATGTCCACAGCGAATTTATATCCGTGAAATAGAATATCGCCCACCCGAGCATTACTATAACAAGTGTATAAATATGGCAAAACGGCGACGGTATTTCAAGCAGCTTACGTTTAAACAGAGTTTTCTCCGCAAGCAGTATAACTCCGTAGAAAAGTCCCCATATTACAAAATTCCAGCTTGCGCCGTGCCAAAGTCCCGTTAAAAGCCACACAATCAATATATTTCTGACGTGCTTATATCGGTTGCCGCCCAATGGAATATAGACGTAATCACGGAAAAAGCTGCTCAAAGATATATGCCATCTGCGCCAAAACTCGGTTATGTTTTTGGAAATATACGGATAATCGAAATTCTCCTTAAACTTAAATCCGAACATACGCCCCATACCTATCGCCATATCCGAATATCCCGAAAAATCAAAATAAATCTGAAAGGTATACATCAGCATACCGAGCCATGACGATGCCACCGTAAGGCGAGTTCCCTCAAGCAGCATAGCCGCCGCCTCACCCGCCGCGTTCGCGAGCGCGAGCTTTTTCAGAAGTCCGGCGGTAAACCTCTTTATTCCGTACGCCATATCGTCCGCCGTTACCCGCCTGTTTTTCAAATACGGCGCAATATCATCGTAGCGCACAATCGGTCCCGCTACAAGCTGCGGAAACATGGAAACATAAACCAAAAACCGCAGCGGCGATTTCTGGACATGGGTTTTACCCCGGTATAAATCTATCGTATACGAGAGGGTTTGGAACGTATAGAACGAAATCCCCACCGGCAGCGCGAACTGCGGTACCGGCAGGGACAGCCCCGTAATGCCGTTTATGCTGTCCGTAATAAACCCCTAATACTTGAAAACCCCAAGCATTCCGAGGTTTATAATAACCGAGCTTACAAGCGCCGCGGTCGCTATCGGAGT
>JAJBTG010000137.1 GCA_020860985.1 Oscillospiraceae bacterium | reverse complement strand
GAATATATGGCGGCATCGACAATCGGAGCGAATATTTTAATGCGCAGTTATTTTGCGGAGTTTCTTTCGCTTAAAAAATACAATTACGCGGTCGAAAGAGTGCTCGGTTCCTTTGGAACGCACAGCGCGGCATGGGAGCTGCATTATGAGGATATTACGGGAATCAAAAATAAATCGGCGGTTTCGTTTGATGAAATGTGCCGTAAGTATCATCAATTCCCGTCGTACACTCTTATCCGAAGCCCGTATGTTTGGTTTGAAAGAGCCGAGAGTATTACATATATTATAAAGGACGAGAACGGTTATTCAATGGATTCATATGAAAATATGTATGCCTCCGGAAATCATTTTGTTGAAATGGACGAATGGCTGACTATCGACAGCTATGAAAACACGGAATCGTTTTTTGAGGATTTACCTGAATATATCAAACGCGCGTATCCGTGTCCGATTGATTTTAACGGCGACGGAAAAATGGATTTAATCTGCGGCAGCGCGGACGGATATATTTATTTCTACGCCGGAGAAAATATGAAAACAAATTATGAGGTCGGCGCGGCGACATATCTTACCGATACCGACGGAAACCCGCTCAATGTCGGAGCGTATTCCTCGCCCGTTGTCGCGGATGTCAACAACGACGGTATCTTGGAGCTTTTTACCGGCAGCGAAAGCGGCTCGGTTTACTGCTACCGCTGCGAAATGGGACTTGCGTTTTCGTATCTCGGCGAGATTCAAACTGGCTTAACAGACTGCATGATAGACCTCGGTGATTTAAATAACGACGGCAGAACGGATATGGCGGTGGGATCGAGAACCGGTGAAATGAAAATATATTTCGGCAATTCGGGGGATATTTATATTGACGGAATAATCAGCTTTTCGCCGCCTGTTTCAGTGGATTCGCAGCAGAGCTGGTGCGCGCCGTGCATAAGCGATGCGGACAGCAACGGATTTAACGAGCTTTACGTCGGAACCTTTGAGGGATATATAGCGAAATATTCCCCCAATGCGGACGGCGGGTATTATTTTGACGGCTACCTTGACAGAAGCGAGTGGAATTACAAACAGAATAATCACCTTAAATTCGGAAATAATTGTGTTCCGCGGTTTTATGATTTAGACGGCAACGGTATGATGGATTTGATTTGCGGTCAGCTTGAGTACGGAATGGCGGTTCCGATAGACAGCGAGTATTTTCCGTGCGAGGAGGAGCTTAGAGAGCAGATTGAATATTGTAAGGAAAATGAAATATATATCGGCGCGCACATGATGACGCATGAATATGCCGACACAAACCATGAGCAATATGAGCTTAGTATGCAAAAGGCGGCGTTTGAAAAATACGGACTGCAATGGGAGGGAATAGGCGTAAATCAGCACACATGGTTCACCTCCAAGGTTGGCTATGACGCGAATTTTGACAATATGTCCGGCTATAACGGACCATACCTCAACGAGCTTAATTCTGGACTTTACTGGAACAGCGGCTCTCAAACTCCGAACAGCATTGCCGTTCCGCAGTCCAGCGCGGAAAATTCGATAAATATTCCGTTCTATCTTATAAGCAGCGTAAAGGATGGGATGCTGATGCTTCAGCCGTCAAACATCCCCTACGGAAACAGCGCGTATTCATATCTAAGCGCAAAGTACGAGGTTCCCATTCTTCTCTATGACCATTGTGATTATATTTATGATGACGAATCCGAGCAGGAGGAGCAGATTAAAAAGGTTGCCGAATTTGTTGAGGAATATTCATATTCGTTTGTAGGCGAGGATCAAATGGCAAAGGCGGTTGCCGCCGCGTACAATACTCATGTCGACGCTAAATGGGAGGACGGTCAAATAAAAATTCAGGCGAAGGAAGCATCGTTTATAAAGCCGCTTTTATATGATAAAAGCTATCAAAACTCTGTCGGAGTAAAGGTGGTATTTTCCGACAGCACATATGTTGACAGCTTTAAGGCGGACGCGAATGTCTGGGATAAGCGCGGCGACGCATTCTATGTTTCGCTCGACCGACAGGTAAGCCTCACGATAGGCGACTTACCCTACTCGATTCATATTATGAGCGTAAATATTCCGGCTAATATTACGAAACAGTCGAATACGGCGGAGATAGAATTTTTGGAGGGCGGAATGATGCAGGTCAAGGTCGAGGGAGTCGCGTCAACCACGTGCGAGGGTTGGGAAACGCAGAAGTCGGACGATGTGACGGTATTTACAAAATACGGAAAAGCGGAAACGCTTGAAATAGTTCAGTAAAGAATCGGGATGGAGATTATAATGAATACATCAAAAAGTAAATCCGCGTTTGAGGATGCAAAGAGGTATATTCCGGGCGGGGTTAATTCGCCCGTAAGAGCTTTCGCGAATGTCGGAATGAATCCGCTGTTTATCGATAAAGCGGCGGGCAGTAAAATTTATGATATTGACGGAAACGAGTATATAGATTATGTTGGGTCATGGGGTCCGATGCTGCTCGGACACGCATTTTCACCCGTGGTCGAAGCGGTTCGGGAAGCCGCCTGCGGCTCAACCTCTTTCGGAGCGCCCTGTATAAGTGAAACGCGGCTCGCAAAATGTATATGCGAAACAGTTAGCTGTGTTGACGTTGTGCGTATGGTAAATTCGGGAACGGAGGCTACTATGTCCGCAATCCGTCTTGCGCGCGGATATACGGGAAGAAATCTGATTATAAAATTTGAGGGCTGCTATCACGGACACAGCGACTCGCTTCTTATAAAAGCCGGCTCCGGTGCGCTTACCTTTGGGAGCGCTTCCTCCGCCGGAGTTGTTGAGGAGCTTGCGAAGTACACTCTGGTTCTCCCGTACAATGATTTTGACGCGGTAGAGGACGCGTTCAAAAAATTCGGAGAGGAAATTGCCGCCGTTATAATAGAGCCTGTCGCGGGCAATATGGGAGTTGTAAAGCCTGCCGACGGATTTCTGCTTAAAATTAGAGAGCTGACGCGAGAATATAAGAGTGTGTTTATAGTCGATGAGGTTATGACCGGATTTCGCGTTTCGCCCTCGGGCGCTGTGGGGCTTTTCGGAATTGAGCCGGATATAATAACATTCGGTAAAATTATAGGCGGCGGCTTGCCAGTGGGCGCATATGGCGGCAAGCGTGAAATTATGGAATTTATTTCGCCGTTGGGTCCGGTATATCAGGCGGGAACCCTTTCGGGAAATCCGCTCGCAATGGCGGCGGGATTGGCGCAGCTTACCTATCTGCGCGAAAATCCGCAAATCTATGATCTTCTTGAGGAAAGCGGCGCATATCTCGAGGCGGGATTTAACGAAGCCGCGAAAACGGCGGGAGCGGACGTATGTATAAACCGCGTCGGTTCGATGATGAGCGTGTTTTTCACAAAGGAGCGCGTGGAGGATTTTGATACTGCCAACACTTCCGATACGGAAAAATTCAAGATATATTTTAAATCCATGCTGAACAGCGGAATATATCTTGCTCCGTCGCAGTTTGAAGCGGTATTTCTTTCCGCGGCACATTCAAGGTCGGATTTGGATAAGACAATCGAAGCGGCGTTTAAAGCGATGAAAGCTATACAATAGAAAAGCTGTCGAGTATTTAAACTCGGCAGCTTTTTAATAATTATTTCTTTCTGCTCTGTGCCTTTGCTCTCAAATCCGTTTTCAATATACGTTTTCTCATACGCAGATGATTCGGCGTTACCTCTAACAGCTCATCGTCCGCGATAAAATCAAGGCATTGCTCTAGACTCAATTCCTTTGGCGGAACAAGTCTTAAAGCGTCGTCTGAACCCGAAGCGCGGGTATTTGTCGCGTGCTTTTTCTTACAAACATTTACAACAATATCTTCAAGACGAGCGTTTTCGCCTACAATCATTCCCTCGTAAACCTTAACTCCGGGGCCGATAAACAGGGTTCCCCTCTCCTGCGCGTTGTATAAGCCGTATGTTATTGTTTCGCCGTCCTCCCATGCAATAAGAGTTCCGCGGTTTCTTCCCTGGAAGTCGCCCTTGTACGGCTCGTATTTTTCAAGAATACTGTTTACGATTCCCGTACCCTTCGTTGCGGTCATAAGCTCGCTTCTGTAGCCGATAAGACCGCGCGACGGAATCAAAAATTCAAGTCTTGTATAATTCTGTGCAGTGGGCGACATATTGGTCATTTCACCCTTGCGGTTGATAACGCTGTCCATAACAACGCCGGTGTACTCATCGGGGACGTCAACAGTCAGGCGTTCAATCGGCTCGCATTTTACGCCGTCGATTTCCTTATAAATTACGACGGGATTGGAAACCTGAAACTCATATCCCTCGCGGCGCATATTCTCAATAAGCACGGATAGGTGCAATTCGCCGCGGCCGGAAACGGTGAACGCTTCCGTTGTGTCCGTTTCCTCAACGCGCAGGCTGACGTTTGAATCAAGCTCGCGGAAGAGTCTGTCGCGCAGATGACGCGAAGTAACGAATTTTCCGTCCCGTCCGGCAAACGGACTGTCGTTTACGCTGAATGTCATTGAAAGGACGGGGTCGTCTATTTTAACGAATGGAAGCGGCTCCGGATTTTCCGTGTCGCATATTGTTTCGCCGATATTAATATCCGAAATTCCCGAAATCGCGACAACGTCGCCCGCGCCGACTTCCTCGGTAACAGCCTTGTTAAGTCCCTCAAAGGTGTAAAGCTTTGTCGCCTTGCCGTGGGTAATCTTGCCGTCCTGATGGCAGATTGAAAGCGGCATATTTGTTTTGATTTTTCCGCGCTCTATCTTGCCCACGGCTATACGTCCGGTATACTCGTCATAATCGATGTTGGAAACAAGCATCTGGAAGGGTGCGTCGTCCACGCAATCGGGACAGGGGATGGCGTTTAAAATCAGCTCAAAAAGCTCCGTCAAATTGGAGTTGGGCTGCTCCGGGTTATATTCGGCGGTCGCCCATCCGTCGCGTCCCGAGGCATATATTACCGGCGTATCGAGCTGCTCGTCCGTCGCACCGAGGTCTATGAACAATTCAAGAACCTCGTCCACTACCTCATACGGGCGCGCGTTCGGGCGGTCAACCTTGTTTACCACTATAATCGGCTTTAAATTAAGCGCAAGCGCCTTTGACAATACAAAGCGCGTCTGCGGCATACATCCCTCGAACGCGTCGACGAGAAGCAAAACGCCGTCAACCATTTCAAGTCCGCGCTCAACCTCGCCTCCGAAGTCGGCATGACCCGGCGTATCGATGATATTTATTTTTACGCCCTTGTAATACAGCGAGGTATTTTTTGCGAGAATTGTAATTCCGCGCTCGCGCTCCAGGTCGTTTGAATCCATAACTCTTTCGTCCACCTGCTCATTGTCGCGGAAGGTTCCGCTCTGCGCGAGCATCGCGTCGACAAGGGTTGTCTTGCCGTGGTCAACGTGAGCTATGATTGCAATATTTCTTATATTTTCACGATTTGTCATTCTTTTACCTCTTTTCATGTATGTAGATAGCCTTTG
>JAJBTG010000217.1 GCA_020860985.1 Oscillospiraceae bacterium | reverse complement strand
TATTATTGTACAATTTGTAGGAATAATTTTCGTTAATTAAATATAGATTTACTTGTATAAGGGGGTTATACTTATGAGTAATCTTCATATGGGAATCGACGTCGGTTCAACAACCGTAAAGGTTGTTGTGCTTGACGAAAACAATCAAATTCTGTTTTCCGAGTATCGGCGTCACCTTTCCGACATCAAAAGCACGGTTGCGGACCTTTTTGACGAGGTTCGCGAAACCGTACAGGACAGCCGGTTCACCGTCGTGATAACCGGCTCCGGCGGCTTGCTTCTCGCAAAGATGCTTGACCTGCCGTTCGTTCAGGAGGTTATCGCAAACAAAACCGTTATTAAAACCTTTATGCCGGAAACGGACGTTGTTATCGAGCTTGGCGGCGAGGACGCTAAAATTCTCTATCTTACGGGCGGTCTTGAGCAGCGCATGAACGGTACCTGTGCCGGCGGTACAGGCTCCTTTATCGACCAGATGTCCATACTTCTCAAAACCGATGCGGACGGTCTTAACGCCCTCGCGGAAAAGCATAACATTATATATCCGATTGCCGCGCGATGCGGGGTTTTCGCCAAATCCGACGTTCAGCCGCTTTTAAACGAGGGCGCGGCGCGCGAGGATATAGCCGCATCCATTTTGCAGGCGGTCGTAACTCAGACGATAAGCGGTCTTGCGCAGGGCAGACCCATAAAGGGAAACATCGTTTTCCTCGGAGGACCTCTCCACTTCCTGCCGCAGCTTAGACGGCAGTTCGAGGACGCGCTCAGAGAAAACGCCACGTCATTTAAAAAGCCGGAAAACGCTCAGCTGTTTGTCGCAATCGGCGCGGCGCTCATGTATGAGGACAAGACCGCCGATATTAACGAGCTTGTATCGAAGCTTAAAAATTCCAAGGAGGCGGACGCGGAAATTACAAGAATGCGCGCCCTTTTCCTTGACGACAATGAAAAGCGTGAATTTTTCGACAGACACAATAAGGACGTTGCAAAGCGCGCCGATATTTCCTCCGCGCACGGTCCCGTGTTCCTCGGTCTTGACGTAGGCTCCACCACCATAAAGGCGGCGCTTATCAATCAGGACAGCGACATTATCTACAGCTATTACGGCAAAAACGAGGGTAGTCCGATTACCTGCGGAATTAATATCCTGCGCGAGCTTTATTCAAAGCTGCCCAAGGACGCGTTCATAGCGAACGCCTGCACCACCGGCTACGGCGAGCTTCTTTTAAAAACCGCGCTTCGCATAAGTGAGGGTGAAATTGAAACAATCGCCCATTACAAGGCGGCTAACCACTTCTCCCCCGGCGTTGATTTTATTATCGACATCGGCGGTCAGGATATGAAGTGCATGAAAATCAAAAACGGCGTAATCGACAGCATCATGCTGAACGAGGCTTGCTCCTCCGGCTGTGGCTCGTTTATACAGACCTTTGCGGAATCGCTCGGTCTTGATACAGTTTCCTTTGCCGAGGAAGCTCTTACCTCAAAAAATCCGGTTGACTTGGGAACAAGATGCACGGTATTTATGAATTCGCGCGTTAAGCAGGCGCAAAAGGAAGGCGCGACCGTCGGCGATATAAGCGCGGGGCTTTCCTATTCCGTTGTGAGAAACGCGCTTTACAAGGTTATCAAGCTGCGTGACCCGGACCTCATGGGCGAAAATATCGTCGTTCAGGGCGGCACCTTTAACAACAACGCAATTTTGAGGTGCTTTGAGCTGCTCACGGAAAAAAATGTTGTCCGCCCCGACATCGCCGGAATCATGGGAGCATTCGGCTCGGCGCTTATCGCAAAGGAGCGTTGGAACGGCGGCGACTGCGATATTCTCACGTCGGACGAGCTTGACGAATTTACTTTTAAAACCTCGCTTACGCGCTGTCAAAAATGCAACAATCACTGCCAGCTCACAATTACGTCCTTCGGCGACGGCGGACAGTTTGTGTCCGGCAACCGCTGTGAGCGCGGCGCGGGCGTTGAAAAAACAACCAAAAAGCTGCCCAATCTGTATGATTATAAATACAAACGCGCATTCGGCTACAAGCCTTTAAGCGCGGAGGAGGCTCCTCACGGAGTAATCGGCTTGCCCCGTGTGCTTAATATGTACGAGAATTATCCGCTGTGGTTCACGTTCTTTACGGAGCTTGGATTCTCGGTTAAAATATCCGGCAGAAGCACGCATGAAATCTACGAAAAGGGTATCGACTCGATTCCCTCGGAAAGCGCCTGCTACCCCGCAAAGCTTGTTCACGGTCATATTCAGGATTTGATAGATAAAGGAATTAAAACCATATTCTATCCCTGTATTCCGTATGAGCAGATTGAATATTCGGAGGCTGGCAACCACTTCAACTGTCCGATGGTAACCTCGTATCCCGAAGTTATCTACAATAATATGGACGTTGTCAGACAGAGCGATATACGGTTTATGTTTCCGTTTATCAACCTTGCCGACAGACCGTCCTTCAAACGTCAGATGATGAAAACGCTCGCGGATTACGGCTTCACAAAGGAACAGATTGACAATGCCTCCGATAAGGCATTCGAGGAATTTCAGAATTATAAGAATGATGTCCGTCATAAGGGCGAGGAAATTATCCAATGGCTTGAGGATAACGATAAACGCGGTATTGTTCTGGCGGGACGTCCCTATCATATCGATCCCGAAATAAACCACGGCATACCGGATATGATAAACTCTCTCGGATTCGCGGTTCTTACCGAGGATTCAATCGCGCACCTCGGTCACCTTAAGCGTGATATACGCGTAGTTGACCAATGGGCATACCATACCCGTCTGTACGAATCCGCGGCGGAGGTTGTCAAAAATAACCGTCTGGAGCTTATTCAGTTGAATTCATTCGGCTGCGGTCTTGACGCGGTAACAACCGACCAGGTTCAGGAAATCTTGCAGGCAAACGAAAAGATATATACGACGCTGAAAATAGACGAGGTTTCAAACCTCGGAACCGCGAGAATAAGAGTACGCTCGCTCAAAGCGGCAATTAAAGAACGCGACGACAATAACTTTGTCCCGCATAAAATCGAGGACTATACTATAAACCGCGTAAAATTCACGGAGGAAGAACGGAAAAAGCATACGATTATATTCCCCCAGATGTCCCCCACCCACTTCGGTATGTTCGAGGCGGTTATGCGCGCCAACGGCTACAACGCTCTCGTGCTTGAACACACGACGGCGGAGGATGTTGAGGCAGGATTAAAGAGCGTTAATAACGACGCCTGCTATCCGTCGATTATGGTTACGGGACAGCTCGTAAACGCGTTTATAAGCGGCAAATGCGACCCGGACAACACATCGGTAATGATCACCCAAACCGGCGGCGGCTGTAGAGCTACGAATTATATCGCGTTTTTGCGCAAGGCGCTGAAGGATGCGGGATACCCGAATGTTCCGGTTATATCCTTGAATGTCTCCGGTCTTGAGGGAAATCCGGGATTTAAGATTACCCCGAAATTGGTTGACGGTCTTATTAAGGCGTGTACCTGGGGCGATTTGCTTATGGCAGTTACCATGAGAATCCGCCCGTATGAGATTAACAAGGGCGAAACAAACGCACTGCACGCAAAATGGCAAAAGCGTTTGTATAAGGACCTTGCCAATAACAACCGCAAAAACCTAAAGCTAAAGAAAATTATCGATGAAATAGTGGCTGACTTCGACGCCATACCGATTGACGAAACCGTCAAAAAGCCGCGCGTCGGAGTTGTCGGAGAAATTCTCGTCAAATTCCATCCGGACGCCAACAACAACATTGTAGACGTTATCGAGTCGGAGGGCGGCGAAGCTGTCATGCCCGGACTTGCGGACTTCATGTTATACTGTCTTTATAACAACAACTTTAAGCGCGACAATCTCGGTTCAAAATCATCAACCGCCGCGCTTTGCAATCTTGCCATTTGGGGTATAGAAAGCTACAGAAAGCACATGGTTAAGGTTATGGAGGCAAATCCGAAGTTCCGTTCCCGCGCTCCAAAGCATATTGCGGAGGTTGCCGACGGCGCAAAGAATGTGCTCCAGCTCGGACACTGCACCGGCGAGGGTTGGTTCCTTACGGGAGAAATGATTGAGCTTATCGAGTCAGGCGTGCCGAATATCGCGTGTGTTCAGCCTTTCGCCTGCCTGCCCAACCACGTTACCGGAAAAGGTATGATTAAGGAGCTTAGACGTCAATTCCCGCAGGCTAATATTGTCGCGATCGATTATGACCCCGGCGCAAGCGAGGTTAATCAGCTTAACCGTATTAAGCTGATGATGGCTGTTGCCTTTGAAAATATGAAAAAGGACGAATATTTTGATTCGATAAAGCCGGAGAAAAAGGAAGAAAAATCAAAGGAATTGGTATTGAATTAAATTCCCGATGAATAATAAAAGCAGACAAAACCACAAAAGGTTTGTCTGCTTTGTTTTTATCTCGATTAACCTCAAGGTGCGTCTTAAATTCCGTTATTCGGCGCTTTTTTTATCGCGGATATTTTCAACTGTTTTCTCGCTTATTCCCGAAACGAGCGACAGTTCCTCGATTACCGAAAAGTCGCCGTTCTCGGTTCTGTATTTAATGATTCTCTCGGCAAGCTTTTCGCCTATTCCGTCGAGCAATACAAGCTCCTCTTTCGGAGCGGTATTGATATTTATTCTGCCGTCCTCGGTAATTCCGCTCTCCGCGGCGGAGCTTACGCTCTCATCCTGAGTTACGGTTTCGACTACAAAGCTGTCCCTTTCAAACTTCTCCAGTACCATGCCGAAAGAGCCGATAAGCACAAACAATATCACCGCAAGAATAATTTTAAGACTTTTCTTTTTTATCATCGAAATCCTCCGAATAAATCAAGGTATTCTTTTACGTCCCCGCATTGCATAAATCCCGACATCACGCACATTCCCGACGCTCCGGCATCCATTACCGAGCGCGCGTTTTCCGGCGCGATTCCGCCTATCGCAAGCACAGGTATCTCCACCGCGCCGCATACCGACTTCAAAAAGTCCAACCCGCGCGGCTCAACGCCTTTTTTGCAATTCGTCGCAAAAATATGCCCCGCCGTTATATATGACGCGCCGAGCTTTTGAGCCTCAACCGCTTCCTCGACGGAATGTATCGAAGCGCCGACCGTTTCAAATTCCGACAAATCGGCGGCTCTAAAAATATGCATCGGCAAATGTATTCTTTTACACCCGAGCCTTTCAGCCGTATTTAAAAACGTGTGTAAAATCACGTCGGGACAAAATTCCATAATCCGCCGAGCAATTTGCTCATATTCGGCTTCGGATAAATCCTTTTCGCGCAATATAATGGGTATGCCCGCCGCGCTGATTTTTTTCAGCTGCCCGAAAAAATCGTCGCACAATCCGCGGTTTGAAACCGAAACGATATTATAAATAGACATAATCTCTCATTAAGGTCATAAGTCACTGCTACTCGATAGCTCTGAAAACCTCATCCACATTTCTCGGATCTGAAATTTCAAACTG
>JAJBTG010000271.1 GCA_020860985.1 Oscillospiraceae bacterium | reverse complement strand
CCGCCTGCACCGTGTATATTTCGCTGACGTCCTGGGCAACGATAGACGGCATTTTGCAGATAGTGGAAACTATGACGCAGAGAAGCATCGTTATTCCCTCGGTATCAGGCAATAAGGCTACCGTAAGTATGACGTCGGTAAATCCCGACACCGTCTATACCGACGGCGAAAAGGCTGTTACGATAAACGGCGATATGAAGGCATTTAAGAGCCTTAACTCGGATTCCGGCTGGAGCCTTAAGCTCAAGCACACCACAAGCGACCACGAGGTTGTTATAGACAAAAAGAATGTGGCGTTTCTTGACGACACGTACACCACAATGAGCTTTTCAACCACAGATGACCTTTATGTCGGCAAATATAATATCGTGTTCGAGTTCAGCGACGAAACTCTTATAGCGGCGTTCGGCAAATCCATTACCGCAAGCGCGGTGCTAAATGTTTCGGCTGATGAGATATACGCTCTGAAATCATACGCTATTCTGTCATTGGTGCGTACCACCGATTCGAATAACAACACAACATATGATTTCTTCTCCTTTGCGGGCGAGGGCGAATACCAACAGTTTTATGACGGTGAAATTTCAAAAACAGGCTTGGTACACGGTACAAAGATACAGCATTATTTCGGCGAAAACAAGAGCGCGACAAAGTCGCACGAAATACTTCTGACGGTTCGCGGCAGAATACGCGAAATGGAAGATGAAAACCAAAACAAATACTGGCAGGCTGATTACGCGGACGGAGATATAACCATTAACAATATGCTCTCATCCGAGGGCAGCGAGCCTCTCCAGATGTACGCGGACGGCGGCAGCTACGCGATTGAGGGCAACGGACTTTTGAAGGTCGTAAATTCCATCAACGTTTGGCGAAGCGAATGGAGCTTCAGCGTTATGGACGGCATAGTTTACACTCTAAATCCCGAGCGTACCGGCAGTCTTGTCGGAGCGGTCAATCAGGTTACCCTCGCTCTCGGCGGCGCGGCGACTATGATACAGTCGATAGGCGGATTTTTAATAGATTTAAGCTACGGCGTTATGTCCTCCGAATGGTATGACGACGGCGACGGAAACATTACCTACGGCATAAGCTTCGGCGGTACGATAAGTATTCCGATAAGCTCGAAGTCCGACTCGAAGAACACCGACGAAACCGCCGCGGCGGACACTATCCTAACCGCCGACGACGACAGCGATGAGGAGGATTACAGCGAGGCATTGCAGAATCTGTTCCGTGAAGATGATGACGATGATAAGACCACAACCGGAACAACAAACGATACCACATCAACCACGACAACCACAACTACGACAAATCAGGCAACGGGCGAAACGGACAGCACCAAGACCAAAAAGAAAACCGGTCTTTCGGAAGCGCAGCTTTCGGCTGAGGTAGACGAGGTACTCTTCGGCGAGGACGGCGAGGTTAAGGACGGCAAGGTTGTTGTTGAGGACACCGGATTTATAGGCATAGACGCGACATTGTCACTGGAATTGCCTGAGGACGTTCTCGGCTCATTCATATCCAACTCCCCGGGATTATACGTGAGTATGACCATAAACACAATTAACAATATCTACGAGCTTGATATGGGAATTTCCATAAAGATTATCGAATGTGAAGCGGTACTCGGCTTCAAGCAGGTCAGCGTAAGCGGAAACGACACTGTTGTTCCGAACAGAATCGGATTCTATATCAAAGAGGGTCTTATGGTTCCTCTTGTAACTCCCGTGCTTTATATGACGGGTCTGGGCGGCGAGATTAACAATCTCGCGGACACAATCGGCGGCAACTTTACCTCTTTGCCTCCGGTAACTCTGACGCTCTTTATGGGACTTACCGCGATAAAGCTTCTTGACGGCGATTTCTACGCAAAGGTAAGCCTTTCTGGACTTTCTATCGACGGTGAGATGACCATATCCGGCAATGAACAAATTCTGTTAATGACCGCCGGCATATCGGCTCAATGGGTAACCCCATGGAATTTGAGCTTGTACGGTACTGTGGACATAATTGACGGTCTTATAACCGGCGGCATAAGCGTTACCATAGCGCAGGATTATTTCTACGGATATATCTACGCGGCGCTTTGCATACCGAACAGCATACCCTTTGTGGGCGGAATGCAGCTTGCCAGCGTTGAGGCGGCAGTGTCCGATGAATTTGTCGGCGCGAATGTCAAAATATTGAAGGTTAAGTACGGATTTATATATTACTGGGGCGGAAGCTTCAGTATGTCGAACAGCATCGACCTTTCGCCGGGCGCGAATATGGCGTCGCTAATGGCGCTCAGCGAGGCGGAGGAGAGCGAGGTGACAGCCGAATACGGAACAAATATCACGAAGCTTTCCACCACGAAGGTCACAAGCAAAAAATCGAGCGGAATATCGCTGATGGCAAACACCTCCCAAACCTCCGTAAGCGTAAGCGGAACGGACAGCAGCAGCGCGTTGTTAATCGAGGTTAAGTATACCGGCGGCGGAACTCCGACGGCGGACGAAGTTACCCTTACAAATCCGGACAACAAGACCATAACAATGGAGCCGAACGATAACAACGGCGGCGGAAACTTCCTTACTCAGGATTTGGGTTCAAGCGGCAAATTCATATATATGACCGTTACGGATTCCGACCTTATCAAGAACGGCACATGGACCGTTACAAGCACCGCCGATGACGTAACTCTCGGCGATATGGTTATGAACGACGTTGCGAATATTCCCGAGCTTAGCTCAACAAGCGTTACATATGACGAGAAAAACCCATTCGACCTTACGGTTGATTGGACGGTTGACTCAACACGCCTCAGCGAGGGAACATTCGACGTTTACCTGACGGACGACCCGAACGTACTCGAGGAGCTTAAGAATTACGAAAACGACGGAACAACCTTGGGCTACAACATAGAGCATACAGAGCTTGACACAATAGATAAGGGAAGTATAGATATAGAAATTCCGGAGGGATTCGCAAGCGGCAAATACTATGTTGTAACGACGCTTTCGCAAAAGGACGGAATAAGCACCGCTATAAGCAGTGAGGCGATTAACTTTACAAATCCCAATCTTCCTAAGGCTGTAGAGGGCGTAAACGTAAAATACGGCGGCAACGGCAATTTGTACGTTGAACCCGTTGACAGCGCAGACGCGGATTATACAGACTACCTTGTAGAGATAAATCCCGTTGACAGCGAAGAAACGCTTGAAAACAACTTCAATCAATACTCGGTTGATGAGGGCAGTATCTACATAGGTGAGGAGGCAGGCCTGAAAGCGGGCAGCAAGTACACGGTAAGCATTAAAACGCTCCGTGAGGAAAGCAAGGTCAACGCGGAAACCGGAAATGTTGAAACCGTATATTATTACGGCACGGAAATTGTGACCTCTGATGAGTTCACAATGCCGGAGGTATCAAAGCCGGTGCTTACAAATGTTGAAACCGACTTTAATATGGACGAGAAAAACATAAATAGCGATTCCGTTACGATAACCTATACATTTGACAGACCCGTATGGATGATGCTTTCATCGAGAGGTCAAAGCGTGTACCATTTGGACGGCGACTTTAAGGAAAGCTGGACATTTACGCTTGACGAGCTTGAGGATGGAGATTACGTTGTGGACTTTACGGCGTACTCAACAAGCAAGGATTACGTAACCGGCGCGGATTTCGCGGACGAAACGGCTGATAATTACGTTAAGGGCGCGCAAATAGGATTCACGGTTGACACCTCGGCTCCGGTATTGAATATCTCAATGACGGACGCGTCCGATGTTGACAGCAACGCGGCTCTCGCGGCGGCGAACGTCGTAACAGCGGCATCGGACGGCAGCTACACCATAAGCGGTCTTACCGAGAGAAGCGCGGAGATTACGGTCGACGGCAGTGGCGATAATATTACCGTTGATTTGGCAGGCGGCTTCACCTATTCCGGAAAGCTCGCGGACGGTGAAACCGAAACACAGCATATTATAAAGGCTGTTGACAAAGCGGGCAACAGCGCGGAGCTTATGGTATACGTTGTATCGGATATGGGTGATATTGAAAGTATAGAGCTTTTGGCGGACGGTGCGGCAATTCCGTTGGACGCGGACGGCATACCGACAGTTTCACTGGATATAAACGATATTTCGGAGCTTACGGTTCTCGCGAACATGTCGGACGGTACGACTATGAGCATAGCGGGCGAGGATATAGAATGGCACGTTTTATATGAAAAGAATATCATCACTCTTGACGACGGCACCGTAACGGCGCTCTCCGGCGGCGAAACCGCGGTAAGAGCGAAGCTCCCGACGGCAGTTGTAACAACGGCTGACGACGAGGAGGAAACAGTCGGCTTTGAAACCTACGCTATCGTTAATATAGCGTCTGTGGAAGAAACTCCGACACCTACCGAAACTGCGGAGCCGACAGCTACAACAAAGCCGTCATCCGGTGGCAGCAGCGGAAGCGGAAGCGGCGGCAGTACGCGTTACACCGTTACCTTTAACAGCAACGGCGGCAGCGAGGTTACTTCCTCCACCGTTAGCAGAAATTCCACTGTAAGCGAGCCGACCGCTCCTACAAAGGACGGTTACGAGTTCGCCGGCTGGTACACCGACAGCGACCTTACGAGCGCGTATGATTTCAGCACTAAGGTAACAAGCAGCTTCACGCTGTACGCGAAGTGGACGGAAATCGAAAACGGCGACGGCGATGACGAGCATAATTGCCCGAGCGAAAAATTCACCGATGTGGACACATCACTCTGGTATCACGAGTATATCGATTACGCGCTTGACAACAATCTTATGTACGGCACAAGCGAAACAACCTTTGAGCCAAACACCACAACAACGCGCGGTATGATTGTTACGATTTTACACCGTCTTGAAGGCGAACCTGCCGCGGAGGGAACATCCGAATTTACAGATGTTGCGGACGGCGAATGGTACGCGGACGCAGTAACATGGGCGGCTGAAAACGATATTGTCCTCGGCTACGGCGACGGAACATTCGGTCCGAATGACATTATCACCCGCGAGCAAATGGCGGCTATTCTGTACCGTTACGCAAAGTACAAGGATTACGACGTAAGCGCGGGCGAGGATACCAATATCCTAAGCTTCAAGGATGCCGAAAGCGTAAGCGACTACGCTGTAACGTCCATTCAATGGGCGGTAGGCACGGGACTTGTAAGCGGCAGAGACGACGGAACGCTCGACCCGCTCGGCGGAGCGACAAGAGCCGAAGCGGCTGCAATGCTTATGCGTTTTATAGAAGCGAATAAATAATAAGATTCAGTAAAAACAGCCGAGAGTGATATGCTCTCGGCTGTTTTGATATTATCGGGAATTGATGCGATATGTATTTGACGGCAGGACATGACCCGTCATAAAAAAGCAGAGAAAAAAACAGGCCTGAAATACTATATAAATCAAACCCATTTTTGTGGCGACCCGGATGAGGCTCGAACTCACGACCTCCAGCGTGACAGGCTGGCGTTC